>SABV01000490.1 GCA_009928855.1 Erysipelotrichia bacterium
ATGGGGCGAAACCAAAGAATCAGCGGTTAAAGAAGTCGAAGATGTTATCAAGGCTATTGGTCTCAAACTGAACGACGAAGCTAAAGTAGAAGTTCTGCATTATGAAGAAGTTGCCTACACCGGTCTCAAATACGGCATGGAAAAATATTTCCCGACCTGGAAGATCCCCGAAACCGAACATGTCGTTCAGGCCGGCGTCAAATCTTTCAAAGAACTTTTTAACAAAGATCCCAAAGTAGACAAATGGACTTTCTCGACTAACGGCGTGACCATCAACGGTTACTACAAAATCCCGATGATTGGTTTTGGCCCGGGCAACGAAGTTTATGCCCACGCTCCAAACGAAAAGATTCCCGTTGACGATCTTGTGAAGGCTGCCGCTTTCTACGCACAGTACGCTTACAATATCTGATGTAAAAAAGCCGTTGAACAGTTTATGCATGCATGGCTGTTCAACGGTTCTGTTTTGCCTGAAACCCGGTTTTAACTAAAATTTTAAAAGGAAAAAAGAAATGAAAGAATTAAATGCTCTGCTGAAAGAAATCAAGGCCTACAAAAGCAAAATGTTCGGTAAAGACTTTCTACTCACCTGGGAAAAATCTACCGACGAACTGAAACAGATTCTTGCTATCGCAGATCTACTCAAGCTCATGCGCGACAAGAATATTTCTTCACGAGTTTTTGACAGTGGTATTGCCGTTTCACTGTTTCGCGACAATTCGACCCGCACCAGATTTTCTTTTGCATCAGCATGTAATTTGCTTGGTCTCGCAGTTCAAGACCTTGACGAAGGCAAATCACAGATCGCTCACGGCGAAACTGTGCGCGAAACTGCAAACATGATCTCTTTTTTGTCTGAAGTAATCGGCATTCGCGATGATATGTATCTTGGCGCCGGCAATGCTTACATGCGCGAAGTGGGTGAAGCTCTTGACGATGGTTGCAAACAGGGTGTTCTGCCCCAACGCCCGGCAGTTGTAAATCTGCAGTGCGACATAGACCACCCGACACAGTCTATGGCCGATCTTGGCTGGCTGAAAGAACATTTCGGCGGTCTCGACAAACTCAAAGGCAAGAAAATCGCAATGACATGGGCTTATTCACCCAGCTACGGCAAACCCCTTTCCGTACCGCAGGGTATTATTGGTCTCATGACACGCTTTGGCATGGAAGTATCATTGGCTCACCCCGAAGGCTACAACCTGATTCCTGATGTTATGGAAGTTGCCAAAAAGAATGCAGCCGAAAGTGGCGGCAAATTCAGCGTTTCTAACAGCATGGAAGAAGCCTTTAAGGGCGCAGACATTGTTTATCCAAAGAGCTGGGCGCCGTATGCCGTTATGGGTAGACGCACAGAACTTTTGCGCAAGAACGATCATGATGGTCTCAAGGCACTCGAAAAAGAATGCCTGGCCAACAATGCCAAATTCAAAAACTGGGAATGCACCGAAGAAATGATGAAGCTCACCAAAAAAGGCAAGGCTCTTTACATGCACTGCCTGCCTGCTGACATTACCGATGTGTCGTGCAAAGCCGGTGAAGTTGCCGCCAGTGTTTTCGATCGTTACCGCATCGAAACATACAAAGAAGCCGGTTATAAGCCTTATATGATCGCTGCCATGATTCTTACCACCCGTTTTCAGAACGTGCCCGAAATGCTCGGTGCTATGGTCGAAAAAGGCCGCAAAAGAATCAAATTCTGATTTTTCTTTGTAATAAAAGGGCTCCGACGTTGTTCGGAGCTCTTTTATTTTGCCTGCAAAACCTTACAGATAGCATTCTGCAATGAATCAGAATTAAACGGTTTGCTTAAAAACACCTGAGGCTGTTCTTTATGGCTGTCTTTAGAAGCAACCGCTTCGTCATAGCCACTGGCAAGTATGACCGGAATACCGGGTGCAATAGTGCGAAGGGCTTCAATGGTTTGCCAGCCATCCATTCCGGGCATTATCATGTCGCATACGACGAGGCGTATTTGAGACTTGAAATGTTCAAAAAGCTCAAGGGCATGCATACCGTTTTTGGCTTCTATAACCTTAAAATTAAAATGTTCAAGAAGGCTGACGGTGATAAATCGAACCATTTCATCGTCATCCACTACCAGAATCATGGCCCCTTCAAGGTTTTTGGGCAGAATTTCGGCATTTTCATTTTGTCTCATTAGTCTCTCCTTGTGGGGTTGGCCGTTGTGTTCTCCAAGATATGACATCAGCATTGTGCTTAATTCTGAAGCTTTCTTGGTGGCTTTTATGGCGTCATTGATACTTTTGCTCTGCATGGCGTTGATTTT
>SABV01000095.1 GCA_009928855.1 Erysipelotrichia bacterium
TACGTATTGGCTCTTATGGCGTAACACTGGCGATAGCTTTTATTTGCGCATTTTTGCTTATTAACTGGCAGTTTCGCAAAAATGATTGCGATGTGGAGTTAGCCTGGGACCTGCATTTTCTGGCGATTTTTGGAGGAATGCTTGGTTCGAGGCTGATGTTTATTATTGAAAATTTCAGAGCCTTTTTGGCTGACCCGCTGTCGATGATTTTTTCAACTACGGGTTTTTCGGTATTGGGTGGCTATGTGCTGGCGCTTTTGTTGTGCATTTTCAGGGTGCGTGCCGCCGGTCAGCCTTTTTTTAGAATTGCCGACATATATGTGCCTGGTATGGCAGTTGGTTATGCTGTAGGCAGACTCGGTTGCATTGTCGCTGGCGATGGCTGTTATGGTTTGCCGTGTGAACTGCCCTGGGCGATGAGCTTTCCGAAAGGGCTGGTTTCGACTCTGAGTGCGCAGAATCCTTCTCTTGCAGCAACCTATATGCATATGTTTCCCGGGAAACCTTTACCGACAGACATTTTTGTTCACCCGACCCCTCTTTATGAATCGCTTTCTACCATAATTCTGCTGCTTATTCTGCTGCTTATTAACTGGAAAATCGGTTCTGGCAGGCGTTTTGCTTTTTTTCTTGTCTGGTTTGGCGTTTCCAGGTTTCTGGTCGAATTTATCAGATTGAATCCATTTGATTATTGGGGACTTTCATCAAGTCAGTTAGTATCTCTTTTCTTTATAGTCGCCGGCATTATTATCGCAGCGACTTCTTCAGCACGCTTTAAAAAGATTGATTCTGCGGGCGATTGAAAACATTTGTTTTCTGGTATATCCTGAGTTTCAAAATAAACAGCTGAAAGGTTTCGCAAATTATGGCTCTGATTCTGGTCAGAGAAATCGTGCAAGATCAGGGTTTACTTGTTGTCGCCGGCAAAGAAGGACTCGACCGCAAGATTATTTCTGCGGAAGTACATCGGCCCGGTCTTGAACTGGCAGGTTTTTTTGAGCATTTTGGCTATGAGCGCGTTATTGTGCTCGGGCGCACCGAACTGGCTTATCTCGGCGAACAGACTACCGAAACTCGCAAAGTTCGTTTACGCCAGCTGCTTTTTTTCAATATTCCCTGCATTATTATCACCGACGATCTGCTTGTGCTTGATGAGCTGCTTGAGTTGTGCAACCAGAAAAATATCCCTCTGTTGCGCACCTCTGCCAGAACCGGTGAGTTTATTTACCAGTTGTCGCGCTATCTTCACAATCGCTTTGCCCCACGAAAAAGTGTGCATGGCGTATTTGTCGAGGTGTATGGTGTCGGTATTCTTATTATGGGCCCCTCAGGCATCGGCAAGAGCGAATGCGCCCTTGAGTTGATCAAACGTGGGCACCGTCTCGTGGCTGATGATGCCGTTCAATTGATGAAAATCAGTGATACCAAAGTTGTTGGCTCGCCCGACGAGATGATCTGTCATCACATGGAAATACGTGGCTTAGGCATTATCGATATTCGTTCGCTCTTTGGTATTGCTGCCACAGCTGACGAAAAAAGCGTCGATATGGTGATAAACCTCGAAAAATGGGATGACCAGAAAGAGTATGACCGTCTCGGCATTTTTCAGCGCACCGTAAAATTTATAAAGGTTGAAGTGCCTTCTACTACCATACCGGTACGTGAAGGTCGTAATCTGGCGGTGGTTATTGAGACTGCTGCCATGAACTTTTATCTCAGGCGTATGGGCATTCTTTCTGCCGAAAAATTTTCGAAGCAGTTGCGTGCAAAAATGAGCGGTGAGTTTTAATGCTTCTCGCTTTGAGACGCAAAGTCAAACATGAGGTCAGAGCCAGACGCTGGGTTGCCTTTTTATTGCTTGGCCTTTTAATGATGTGTTTCGGCTTTGTTTTTGCTTCACTTGCTACGATTGTTCTGGCGCCTGCCAGCATTGAAACAGTGAGAAGCTTTCATCCGCTTGCCCTCGCTTTTTCGGCTCTTTCAGCTTTTCTCATCAGTTCTTTCTGGTTATATAGAGGCTTTAGAACTGCGTTTCGTTTGCTCGACAGTCGTGATCACGAGCTTTCTACCAAATTGCGCGAATTTGTTTTTCGCAAGAGCGAGTCTGTCGAAAAACAATTGTCTATGGTTGCTCTGGGTGGTGGCACTGGTCTGAGTTCCCTTCTGAAGGGTCTTAAAGAGCTTCCTGTCGATATTACAGCCATTGTTACGGTAACTGACGATGGTGGTTCTTCTGGCCGGCTGCGCAAAGAGTTGCAGATTCTTCCGCCTGGCGACATTAGAAACTGTCTGGTAGCTCTTTCGCGCTCAGAAAGTCTTTTGTCGAAACTTTTTCAATATCGTTTTGGTGAAGGCGGAGAAATAGAAGGGCACAGTTTTGGGAACCTGTTTATCGCTGCCATGACGGGTGTTCTTGGCGATTTTGGCAGTGCTGTCCGTGAGGCGAGCAATATTCTGGCTATTAAAGGGCACGTAATACCGGTCACCAACGAAAATGTGCAGTTGGTGGCACAATTCGCCGACGGTGTTGAGATTACAGGTGAAACCGCCATAAGCGATGCCCGCAAACGCATCATAAAAATGGGACTCAACCCGGCTGCACCCCTTGCCAATCAAGAGGCCCTTAGTGCCATAGACGATGCAAACATGATTGTACTAGGCCCAGGCAGCCTTTTTACCAGCATAATACCTAATCTTCTTGTGCCGGGGGTTGTTGAACACATCAATAACAGCTCAGCCAGAGTGGTTTATATCTGTAATGTCATGACTCAGCCGGGAGAAACAGATTCTTTTAATGCGGCTGACCACGTTCGAGCCATTCTAGATAAAACCGGCCTTGGAAAAATAGATATAGTAGTAGTTAACTCGCGACGGGCCGCAAAACCATTGATGGTTCGTTACGAAAATAATGGCCAGTTCTGGGTGCCGCCAACGGTGAAAAAAATAGAAGATATGGGCATCAGAGTTGTGGCTGCCGATATGTTGCTCGAGTCTGATCTGCTTCGGCATAATCCAAATCTACTGGCTGCAATACTTGTCGGTCTTATCAATGAGAACCGCAACAGCAAGCCACAGATTGACTCTCTGCTTGAACCTGAGACCAGCGAAGAAAGTTTTTTTGATGACTGAGCCGGCCAATGTCGACTTCTGAATATACGCTTAATGTAAAACGTGAGTTGCTCACCGCTTTGATGGCTCATCAACTGCCATGTTGTCACCAGTCTTTCATGGTCGGACTTCTGCAGGGGCCAAGATTACTCGGGTTTGTCAAGATGCGCCGGGCGCTGAGGCGCATGATCGCCAGGTATCTTCAGGCGCATGCCGAGACGCAAACAACGATAAAAATTCGCGGTTCGAGAGTTTTACTGCATGGAACAGATCAGGTTGTGCTGCGCGAAAAATTTGTCGAAAGAATTCGCAGAACCAGCGCGGCTTTGTCGGGCAAACATTGTCAGATCGCCTTTTTGCAGGGTTTGTTTATTTCTCGCGGCTATCTTCAGAACCCGGGGCGTGGTTATCACCTTGAGCTCAGGTTGAATGGCAGATGGTTGCCGGTTGCTCTTAAAAAAGTGCTATGCCAGCTGCGTCTCAGGTTCAGCGTCTACCAGCAGGATTCGCATGTTTGTTTTTATATGAAAAGCGGTCGGCGCATCACCAGATTTTTGAACCTGCTTGGACTTTTCGAAAAATCCCTTGAATTTTCTGATCTGCGGGCTACGAGAACCATTCTTTCAATGGTCAATCGTCAGGTTAATTCCGAAACTGCCAATATCAGCCGTCTGATCGGAGCGGCAGAAGAGTCGATAAGATATATAAAAGAACTGCTCAATTACGAAGATCAGGAAATTTGGACAGAAAGCCTCCGCCAGCTCGCACTGATGCGTTTAAAATTTCCACATGATGGCCTGGAAACTCTTGGAACCCGCTTCAGCCCATCTTTGAGCAAGTCGGCGGTTAATCATCGTCTGAGACGAATAAAAACTCTTCACGCTAAAATTTTTGGCAAAATGGCTGCTGATTCTTCTGAGATGGTATAAATTGCCTTTACTTCTGACAAAAATTTAAATCGATTGAGTTTTGTCAGGGTTTTGGTGTATCTTGACAGCGTTGGGGGTGTGTGATAGTATTTGCTACCCCGGCATATCACGGGGATCGCGTCTATTCCTCATTATTCGGAGGCATTCTATGCAATTTGTTATTAAGGGAAAAAATCTTCAGCTGACTGATGCTCTTAAGGATTACGCTGAAAAGAAGCTGATGACTATCAAGAAATACTTCGACCACATTGTTGAAGTTGATGTAACTCTTTCTGTTAAAGATTCTAAAGACACCAGCCGCAGCAGAGTTTGTGAAGTTACCGTCTGGGCCAAATCTATCGGTAACCCGATTCATGGTAAATCAGCCTCTGAAGACCTCTACGCTTCTATTGACATGGTCGTAGAAAAGATCGAACGCCAGGTTAAAAAATTCAAAGAAAAAATTACCGGTCGCAGAAGAAGCAACAAGGGCGTTGACAAACAGGCCACTCACAGCGTTCTCTCTTTTGGTGAAGACTTCTCTGCCCACATGGAAAAAGAAAATCCATCAGAAGTAAAACCCAAAATCGTTCGCAGCGGCACTTTCCCAATGCGTCCGATGTTCTCTGATGAAGCGGCAGAACAGCTGGATCTCTTCAATCAGGATTTCTTCATATTCTCAAATGCAGAAACCAACAAAATCAATGTGATTTATCGCAGAGGCGACGGAAACTTCGGCCTGATCGAACCAGAATATTAAACAAAGATTTACGCCCCTGACAGGGATGCAGGAGGAGTTTTGGAACTAAGCGAATTTATATCACCTCAGCTTACTAAATTGGAACTGAGTTCCACCACGAAGCTTGATGCCATCAAAGAGCTTATCGATATGCTCGATACTGGCGGATATCTTACTGATGCCGACGCTTTTCTCAAGTCTGTTCTCGAAAGAGAAAAAGTTGGCTCGACCGGCATTGGAAAAGGTATCGCCATTCCGCACTCTCGCACCGCGACCGTTAGAGAGGTCGTCGTTGCTATTGGCCGTTCCAGCGCAGGGATCGAATTTGAAGCCCTGGATAACCGGCCTGTGCATCTGATTTTTCTGATTGCCGCACCGATTGAATCCGGCGGGCTTTATCTCAAAGCTCTTGCCCGGCTCTCAAGGCTTTTGCGCTATCAGGAATTCAGAACCGAGCTTATGGAAGCCGAATCGGTTGATGAGGTAATCAAAATTATCTCGGCCGAAGAAAAATAAGGCTTTTATTGTTTCGTAGCTGAAGTTCATTTCAAACCTAAGCTTAGAAATTAAACTGAATGCGTCAGGCGCGGGCCTTATAACGAGGCCGCGCCTTCTATTTTGAAAGGGGTCAGGCATGTTCGACTGGCTGTATAAGTTCGTCAGATTTTTTATTCCAGACTTTAATGCTCGCGAATTGGCGCATCTTCGAGAAACTCTCGAAGAAGTAAATATACTTGAGGATCATTACAAAAAGCTTTCTGATGAAGAACTTGCCGGAATGACTCTTAAATTTCGGCAGCAACTTTTTGAAGGTCAGACCATCGATGATATAAAGGCAGAAGCTTTCGCCACGGTCAGGGAAGCCGCCAGACGTGTGCTCAATATGCGTCACTATGACGTACAGATTCTTGGTGGCCTTGCTTTGCATGAAGGTCGTATCGTTGAAATGAAAACAGGCGAAGGTAAAACCCTGGTTGCTACTCTGCCTCTTTATCTTAACGCTCTTGAATTAAATCCAGAATGGGTAGAGCTTGCCAAAGAATCGGGCCAGACAACATTTGAGCCTATAATCGGCAAAAACAATCTGCCAGTACCCGTTGGTCGAGGCGCTCTGCTCGTCACCGTAAACGATTATCTGGCACGTCGTGACTCTGAATGGATGGGGCGGGTTTATCGCTTTCTTGGGCTCTCAGTCGGGTTGAATGTGCATGGTCTTGATTCTGAACAAAAACGTGCTGCTTATGCGTCCGACATTACTTACGGCACCAACAACGAGTTTGGTTTCGATTACCTGAGAGACAACATGGCTCTCACACTCGCCGATTGCGTACAGCGCAGCGAATACAACTTTTCCATCGTCGATGAAGTTGACTCGATTCTTATTGATGAAGCCAGAACGCCTCTCATCATATCTGGCCCGGCCGAAAAAGCGACTGCACTGTATTTTATCTTTGCAAAAGTTGTTCGCGAAGTAATGAAGCCCGAGATAGACTATGTTATCGATGAGAAGCATCATGGCGTATCAGTTACAGAAGAGGGCATCGCCAGGGTCGAAAAAGCTCTTGGCATAGAAAATCTCTATGGCGACAGCAACATGGATCACGTGCATCATCTTCAGAATGCTTTAAAGGCGAAACATTTTTTCCAGCGCGACAAAGAATATATTGTTAGACCGCGCGAAGACGGTCGTGGTCAGGAAGTTGTGATCGTTGATGAGTTTACCGGGCGTCTGATGTTTGGTCGGCGTTATTCTGACGGTTTACACCAGGCTATCGAGGCCAAAGAAGGCGTGCCGATACAGCAGGAAAACCAGACTCTCGCTTCCATCACCTTTCAGAATTACTTCAGGCTCTATCGCAAACTTGCCGGTATGACCGGTACTGCCGAAACCGAGGCTAAAGAATTTAACGAAATATACAAATGCGAAGTTATTGTCGTACCGCCGAATAAGCCTTGCATTAGAACTGATATGGCTGACGTTATCTACAAGACCGTTCAGGAAAAATTTGAAGCTATCGTCGACAATATTATCGAGATCCATTCGCGAAAGCAGCCTGTACTGGTTGGCACCATATCGATCGAAAAGAGTGAGCTGATCGCGGCAATGCTGCGCAAGCGCGGTATAGAATGCCAGGTTTTGAATGCGAAATATCATGAACGTGAGGCGGAAATCGTCGCTCAGGCCGGTCGTGAGGGCAGTATTACAATTGCCACAAATATGGCTGGCCGTGGTACTGATATTTTGCTCGGTGGTAACGCCGAAATGCTTGCTAACGAAGAATTGGGGCATTCTGAAGGTGAAGAATACCAGCAGGCTGTCGCTAAATATAAAGCCCTTTGCGAAGCCGAAAAACGCAGGGTTTTAGACGCGGGTGGCTTATTTATTCTTGGTACTGAACGCCATGAATCAAGGCGCATAGACAACCAGTTGCGTGGTCGTGCCGGCCGTCAGGGCGATCCGGGGGCCAGCCAGTTTTATCTTTCTCTCGAAGACGATCTGATGCGCCTGTTTGGCTCTGTTAATATCGCCGGCTGGATGGAAAAACTTGGATGGGAAAAAGGCGAGCCGATTGAACACCCATGGATATCTAAATCTATCGAAAGCGCCCAGAGAAAGGTTGAAGCCTACCACTTTGATGTGCGTAAGCACGTCATCAAATACGATGACGTCATGAATCAGCAGCGCACCGTTGTCTATCAGGAACGCCGCAAAGCTCTTGAGCAACAAAATATATACGATGACATTCTTTCTATGATTGATGAAGTTGTTGAAGATGCTATCGCCAGTGCTCTCAATCCTGAAGCTGATCCGGATGATTATGATTATGGCGCTCTTGCAGAGCATATCAAGAAGATTTTTCCGATTGAATGTGAAGGCGGCGATCAGCATAGTGGCCAGCCCGGGCAGCTTTGTACCTATTCGCGCGAAGAATTGTTCGACGAATTGAAACGCAGAGCCCTCGAAAAACTCCAGGCCAAGAGAGCAGAACTGGGAGACGCAGATTTTTCCCAGATGCAGAAATTTTTGCTGCTGCAGATCGTTGACAGCAAATGGAAAGACCACCTGCACAATATGGATAACCTGCAGGACGGCATTCATCTGAGAAGCTGGGGTCAGAGAGATCCTCTCGTTGAATACAAGATTGAAGGCTTTGAGATGTTTCAGAACATGATAGACAGTATCAAAGAAGACCTGCTCTATTACCTTTACAGGCTTTCTTATTCTCATGCAGACGAACGAGAAGCCCAGGAAAAGAAGGAACAGGAAGTTTATTATAATCGCGGCGACGGCGATGAGGAAGCTCATAAGGCACCGAGTCGGGCCGAAGAAACTGTTGACCGCAATGCTCCGTGTCCTTGTGGCAGCGGCAAAAAATACAAAAAGTGCTGCGGCAGGTGACATCTTCGAGCTGCCGATAACCACGCAGGAATCGCTGGAAGTTTTGTCGGATAGTGTGTAAAATCAGAATATCTGAATTCTGAACTGGGAATATATGCTGCGCATTATACGAAGACATTCGGCGATTTCGCTGGTTGAAATACTTATCGCTACGGCTATTTTGTCGACTCTGGCATTGCCGATGGGTATGTTTCTTGTGGAATATTCCCGCGGCAGTTCACAACTTGGCGATTATTATCAGATTCTGAATCTGGTTGAAGATAAGCTGGAAGCAGCCCTGGCTGTGAATTTTGACGAGATTCCTGGTGGTGAGACGACTGATCGCCTGATTGAATCTAAAACCGGCCACAACCTGGATCTAAGGCCGGTAAAAATGGCCGGAGAAATCGTTTCTTTCAGACTGAAGGCAGAAACTGTGCCGGTTGAATTTGCGGCGATGAAAGATTCGGTTTCGGGGCAGTTGCAACGTGCAAAACTCGAAGATGGCATGAAGAGAATTGAAATTATCGCGGAATGGGGCGAAAAGCGCCGCCATAACCTCAATCTCGCGGCTTACAAGGCAAATTTGTGAAGCATCATGCAAAAAAAGGTGTCGCAATACCGCTTGTTTTTGGGCTGGTTCTTTGTCTTGCAATCTGGGTTGCATCATTATCCTGGAGTATGACCAACTCAAGAAGTCGTTACCAGCAAGTTATCAGGGGGCGTAAGGCATATTTTATGGCTCGTTCAGGTATGCAGCATTTTCTGCTGAAGCTGAAAACTATGCAGCGTCATTGCCCTGAATCAATGCGGGCTATCGAAAATGCCGATAACGACGAAAAAAAACTACTTTACGCGGTATTTATTGAGGATATAATTGTACCGCCAGACAATAGTTATACCGGTGAAAAATACGATTACCGGGTCAGTGAATTCGATCTCGAATCCGTTGACCTTGAAAACGCAAAATTGACGTTGCAGGTCGGAGTTGAAGGCAGCTTCGGCGGGCAAAAGAACAGTATAAGCAGGCTGATTCGCGTTAGTCGATAGCCTGAACATATCAGGAGGCATGAATCGTGGAATTCGAAGTCGTTGAAAAACTTCGTGCAATGAAAACCCGGCTCTCCGGCATCGGGAGCCATCTTTGACCTGCCCAACAAAAGGCGGCAGATTGAAGAGCTCGAATCGGCAACACTGAATCCTAATTTCTGGAACGATAGAAATAAGGCTCAGAGCGTCACACAGAAGATCGCAGAACTTAAAAAGTCATGCGATATTTACGAGGCGACAAACAGGGAGTTTACAGATACAGTCGAGCTTCTAGAACTTGCAGAAGCCGAAGATGATGATGCAATGTTTGGGCAGCTTTTAAATCAGCTGGCTCCGATAAATGTCGCTATTGATAATCTTGAACTGACTACCTTTCTGTCTGAGCCATATGATATTTCAGATACCTATCTCTCTATTAAACCGGGCGCCGGCGGCACTGAGTCTTCTGACTGGGCTTCAATGCTTTATCGAATGTATCTGCGTTATATAGAGCAGGCCGGTTTTAAGTGCGAAGTTCTTGACCTCCAGGAAGAAGAACAGGGCATAAAAGCTGCTACTTTGCGCGTAAAAGGGCAATACGCCTATGGTTACCTCAAGGGAGAGAAAGGCGTTCACCGACTGGTGCGCATTTCTCCTTTTGATGCTAATGCCCGGCGTCATACGAGCTTTACGGCCGTTGATGTTTTGCCCATTCTGCCCGATGACGTCAATGTTGAAATCAGAGATGATGACCTGAAACTCGATTTTTTCAGAAGCTCCGGAGCTGGTGGACAACACGTCAACAAGACCAGCAGCGCCGTGCGCATAACCCATGTTCCGACCGGTATTGTGGTGGCCTGCCAGATTGAGCGCAGTCAGCACCAGAACCGTGAGGTGGCACTTGGAATGTTGAAAGCGAAGCTTTTTGAGCTTCAGCGCCAGGAAAAACAGAAAGAAATCAAGAATATTCAGGGCGATATGAAAAACATTTCATGGGGCAACCAGATCCGTTCTTATGTTTTTTGCCCTTACACGCTGGTAAAAGACTTGCGAACAGGCCAGCATACTTCAGATGTCAGAAAGGTCATGGACGGCGATCTAGAACCATTTATAAAGGCCTACCTGAACTGGCATGCAAATGGCGAAAGACCTTTGAACATCAGCAGCGAAGACGAATGAGGTGTAATTAATGCCGAAAAGAAGAATCGCAGATCGTTGCCGTAGAGGCAGCGCCATGTTTATGCTGCTGACAATTGTCGGCGTTCTTTACATTTTTGGCACCTTGCTGATAAATTACATGACCCAGGAGCGGGCTCAAACAGCCCGCCTTGGCGAGAGCATGCAGTCTTTTTATCTGGCCGAGGCCGGTATCGAAAAAGCAATGATCAAGATGCGCGAGCTTTTTTCTGAAAAATTGCTCGATGACAACGGTGAGGTCAATGACCGTATTCTCTCGTTATTAGATATAGACCGCGCCGAAAATTTTTCGCTGCGCGTCAAAATTGCTGATGATGAGCTGATAAAAGGCGGTAGCGCAGAAGTTCTGATTCAGGTGAACAACCTGCGTCTTACCCCTTTTAAAACATATATTGATGAATATGAGATGGTTCCGAATGCCCTCAAGGCCTATCGCAAAGAAAACCGTGACACCTACGCTGATAAAGCCCTGGGAGGCTGGGAGGGGTTGCTTAGATTTGAAGCAACCGGTATCTACCGTGGCACAGAGAAAAAAATCGAGGTTATTCGTGAGCTGAAAGTGACAGATTTGACTCCGCCAGCCGAAAATTACACCCTTTTCGTAACCAGCCGCAATGACGAATATTTGCGCCATGGCGAGTTCAGATGCCGAAACTGGAGCGTCGTTAGAGAATTGAAGACGCTTATTGATGATCTGGCGATAAAAGCGCGGAACGCCTTCCAGGAAACCCTCGGAAACACTGCCAACGACCTCTTCTGGGAACCAAACATGGCCAGCAATGTTGGCTTTGAGGGAGATATCAGAGTCAGAACTCTTAAAGTTATCCGCAAGCTGGTAATGTCGGTTTCAGATATGAAGATCAAAGATTTTGTAGATATCTCAATTCAGAAACTTCACCCGTATCTCTGGGGAAAAATCCGAACCAATGGCCGATTGCATGTGTATCTGCCTTTTTTTGCCGCAGATGATATCATCAATTACTTCGAAGATAATTCGATCTTTTCGCATCAGAGACCCGAAATTGGTTATCTTTTTTGCAGCAACCAGCTTCACGACCCATACCTTAGCAAATATACCTATTATGAAGGCGAAATAATAAGATATTATCAGAAGCTCAAACCTTACGTGCTGGGTATTACAGAAACCCCGTATCCAAGCTCTGACCCTTACACGCTTAATACAAAGTTTGATTTTGTTTCGAGACAGCCCGATAAACTTGAACCAATGCAGCTCGATCGTATAAAAAAAGAAGCTAAAGATTATTGCCACGAATATATCGAAAAAGATTTTACCCTTGAAGGCACCTATTCAAAACCCGCAACAATATGGGGACTGGTATACGTTCAGGGTAATCTGTATATTGGCGGCCGCATATCCGGGCAGGCCATGATAGTTACCGAAGGCGATATCTACATTACCGATAATGTGATCTATGACGGGGCTTCATCGTTTCTGTCTCTAGTCTCACTCAAGGGTTCGGTTAAATTTGCAAAAGGCTTGACCAACGTGAAGATTGAATCGGCAATTTATGC
>SABV01000001.1 GCA_009928855.1 Erysipelotrichia bacterium
GCGTTGTGATGGCAGGTTGTTTTATATCACTCTTGCTGCTCAGGCTTTTTCGGCTCTTCCGGAAAAAGCTTGATAATCATAACAAGCAGCAGAGCCGTCACCAGACCAAGAACCAGGTAAATTCCCCAGCCCCGATCGCTAAAGGCTTCATCCAGCTGGCGACTAATCTGCCCCGCAGAACTGTATTCGGCTGTTTCAAGCAGTTGCAGGCGTTGAGGCTCTTTTTTAAGCATATTATCTTTTATAAGTGCCAGATCGTATCTTGGTGCCCCTGCTTTTGCATTGCCACCGTAAACTTTGTATTCTCCGGCCTGACTGGCCTGAAACAACATGGTTTGACTTTGATATGAGGCTTTAATTGCAGTCAAACTGACAGGACTGTTGTCACCATGGTCTATCACCAGACGCAAATCTTTTTCACCTTCGGGAAGGCGGTCAATAGAAATTTTGTGGTTGGAAGAGCCGTCTGAGCGATTCACCCATGAGTTTTTTTTGAATATCTTCCAGCCCAGCTTGCCGGGTTTACGAATTTCAAGAACCATATTTCTGCTAAAAACACCTGCTGCTGATAATTCAAGCTCGCGCCATTGTTTTGAAGCGGCAGGCAGGCTGATTTCATAATACGAGGTATTGTTGTCACGGTTGTATTGCATAGTAGAAGCAATATCGAGAGACGTTTCGATGCTGTTGCCAAAAAAGAATGGAACCTGCTGGGCGTTATGTACCAGACGCATTCCCTTCGGATTATTATCGAGCGCAGCTTTAAGATTAAGACCAAGCTGATAAAAGCCCTCAATCGGCACAGAGAATGTCGCAACCCACGAATAACCCGCATCTACGAAAGGAGCGCCTTGATCAACATGCGCACTCCCGCTGCCAACAGACATATCAATAGCCTCGCATGCCCCCGGATGCACTTTTGCAGGCACCGTTTCAGCGAGAGCATCTTCGACCATTGCCAGATCATAAATCGGTGCTCTGACTTTAGGGTTGCCACCTGTAAGAAAAAAAGTTCCCGGTTCATCGACAATAAAGAAAAGATCCTGGGCGGTATAAAACCCCTTATAGCCAGCAATTTCGATTGGCCGATTATTGCCATGATCAATGTACATCCTGATTTCATGTTGATCTTCAGGAAAATTCACCAGACTCAGGTTGAAAGTGCTCTCGTTGTCGCTATTATTGCTCCAGATGCGGCTCATCCAAGGCTGCCAACTGATCTCGCCCGGCTCATGTTTTTCAAAAAAGAGTGTTCTGTTAAACACGCCTGTTGACTTGAATCTGACAGCCGAAAGTCGCACAGAATCGGCCGGCAGCTTGATAATATAAACGCTGCGGTTAGCAGCAGACTCATAAGAACTCTCAACCTTGATATCAAATTCACGCAACTCCGGAACACCAGGAAAATAAGGCACCTGGGTATCATTACTGACGATTCGCCACGAATCACGGTATTTGTCGAGACTGATCTGTTCGCTGGTCTGAAGCTGATAAAAGCCCGGCTTATCGACACTGAAAGCAGATTTCCAGGTATAGCCATCGCTATTAAACGGAGCGCCTTTGGCGCTGTAGTTTTTAAGCAGATTTTCGGCCTGCCATTCAGGATTGTCAAAAGAAGTTGAGAATTCTAAGAGCTTGGCAGAGGTTATGCTGGTTGTTTCTGGAGCGTTTAAAACACTCGCTGCTTTATCAAGGCCAGTCTGCAGAAAATATTCACCCGATTGATCTGCAACGAACAGCATTCTCGGAAGAACTACATTAACCTTTATCTGCTCTATCTTTCCGAAAAAATTATCAGATTTAAGCCTTACCAGCATTGTTCTTTTATCCCAGACTCCGGGCAAATCAATCACAAGCCTTTTCGGTTCATCGCCAACAGAAGTTGCTTCGCCAACGGTTACTGGCATAAAATCACGTTTTCCAAGATGAATTTTTTCACGCCCAACTTGCCAGTCACCCTTAAACTGAGCAGAAGTAAAAATTTCGACAGTTTCTATTCTGAGGCCGGAACCAGGCAAAAAGATACGTGCTTCCAGACCGTCTTCGATAGAGGCCTGTTCGATCTGAGGCATAACCACCGACCTGGCAAAGTCGCTGCCCTGCTTTTTCGCAGAGACTTCAGCAGCTTTTACAAAAACCGGAGTTTTTTTAAAGTGCCTGTCAAATCCGGTAAAATAACATCTTATTCTTTCATATTGTGCGGCGGGAAACACAATCGAAGCCACGCTGCCCGCATTATCCGGAGCCAGCATGGTACCGGTTGCCAATACTGACCATTGCCCTGCAATGAGACCTTCAAAATCAACCTTGCCGGTATAATTGCTGCCAGAAACAGTAATTTTTAACGAACTATAATCATGGCCTTGCGGAAGAGATGCTTCCCAGAGGATGCGACGGTCATTGAGCAAAGTCGCTTTTTCGGCAGTCAGTTGAATAACCTGCGAATCCCCTGCTGATTTCCAGAATAATTCAAAAGCCCTCAAATTTCCGTCGGGCCCTACCAGTGAGATGTCGAGAGTGTTGTTTTTTGTGAGCCCAGAGTAAGATCGATGCAGTTGCGGCAAAACAACAGTCTCAACCAGACCGGGCTGAGAAACCTGCAATGGCGCACGCGTCATCCAGCGCTCTGCCGCAGGAAGCCCGGTTGAAACAGTCAGAATAGCCAATAACACAACAATAAATATTTTATTTTTCATTTACTTCTCCCCCGGATTTTGTCAAAAACCGCTGGTAAAGGTACGAAACAAGCATCATGATGACCGCAAGACCAACAAACGAGGCCACCCGATACAGTTGCCCCAGTGACCAGAGATCTTTGAGAAATATTTTAAGTGAAGTAACAAGAATCAGCACCAAAGCAGCCTGACGTGCTCTCACGGCATTCCATCTTATGCCCGCCGCAAGCAGAGCAATTGCATAAAACAGCCAGCCCAGGCTATAACCAAGTTGATGCGAGAGGCTTCCCCGTGTCATAAGGCTAAAAGAGCGCCCGGCCTGACCAAACACGCTGGCGATCTCTATGTTGGTAACATAAAACACCATTAACGCCAGAGTAGTTGCAAACAGCGGGCGCGGAGGCAAAGATTCAAGCGGCCATTTTTCGTCAGGTTCGCGGCGCGTCAACCACGCCAGAACACCGATAACAAATGCGAACAGCAAGGTTGGGCGATTAAATAATGGTGTCATTGCACCAAACTCATCGCTGAACCTGAACGGAAAGAGCATTGTTCGCAAAAGCCCGAGAGCAAGCAAAACCAGCGCGGCAATCCTGAAGGGTCTGTCGAGGCGCTTCGGCCAGAGAAGCATCACGAGACCGTAAACTATCCAGGCAGCTGCTGAACTAAGAGCCATAGATGCTGTTTTGGCCTGAAAAAGATCAAAAGGCAGACCCGGTTGTAAAACCGTAGCTTTTAGCAGTTTTAAAGCCAGTACACCCGTGACAAGAAGCATGGCGAGAAAGAAATTTTTGATGCTCATGGAGCTTTCTACCCACGGTTCTGTCATAAACAAATAGAGAAGAACCATTATAATCGGCAGATATGCCACCAGAGCAAGATTAAAAACCGGCCCCATCATTGCTACAGCATAGCCATATTTGAATGGGAAAGCGATCAGCCACAATACGCACAAACACAGCAGAATCATGCCAAAAATGCGTATACCCAGAGGCATATCTTTTTTACGCCACAGAATTGCGCCAAACAAAGCCCACAAAGACATGTAGACTATTGAATGCAGAATATTACCGGCAGGCAAAAACTTTATAGTCGCGCCGGAAGCGACATGTGAACCGGTAAATATATCGGCAATGGCGAGATTTACCAGATAAAAACCAGTACCGACCGCCAGCCACGTGAAGTAATTTTTGATACTGTATCTGCCAAGCTGATCATCAGGATGCGCAGCGAGTTTCGCTGCGGCAAACAAAGCCAGTGCGGCAACCAGAACCGATAATACAGCAGGATTCAAAATAATTATGCTGTCGGGGCCTTTCATTTGAGGCAGATAAGAGACCAGCAGATATAAGCCAACAGGAGCCATCAGAGAGGCAACGCGGCGCAGTCCGTTATGCTCAACGCGGTGATTCAGCCAGAGCAGGGCTACCGACTCAATAACCAGCACCAGACCGAGCCAGCCGTTTTCCAGAAGCAGGAACGGTATCAGAGAAATATAAAATAGAAGCACGCCACCATGGCAGGCGAGAATACTATTGCGTTCAGGAGCACCATCAAGCTGTTTCACAAGCTGCGCAACCAGTGGAAACTTTAAGAAGGCAAGAATGAGAGGTAGCCAGCCTGAAACTTCGCGTGCCCACATGTGATCTGCGGCATAAACAAAGAAAATACCCTGAGCCAGTTCAAAAATAGACCAGCTCATCCAGACTTTTCTGGAAAGCGAAAATTCTTTTAATGCAAAGAATGGCAAAAGCAAAGATGCCACAAATAAGGCACCAGACCAGAGCATTGAAACCAAAGGCTGCCCAGCCGAACCGATATCTGGCCGTAATGCCCAGAATGCCTGGGCAAAAGCAGCAGAAAGAAGAGTTATGACACTCATATACTGAAAATTCATGCGACGGCTCAAAATCATGGCGATCGTCATGAAACAGACCATGGTGAACATTCCGGGGTTCGGATTCATAGGCGTAGCCATTGCAAATGCAGTGGCCAGCAACACAAAAATACCCATAATCGGCGAAGCAGCCATCCATTCGGTCATCGCGGGGCTGACAGTAATACGCTCTGAGATTTCGGGGTCTATTTTAAGTGTAGCCCCCCACTCTACCGCTTTAACGAGGCAGAAGAAGGTTACAAGGCATATCAGCGCCCCGGCAAAAAGGATGAAGCCGTAAAAAGCATAGGGCAGAACGAATGGTGAGCCGCCGGTCAAAAAAATCAGACCAGCAAGAACGAGAATCAGAGCCATCGCCCCCAACTGCGGAATTGCTCCAAAAATCATGCTGACTACAATACCGATCAACTGCAGGCCCAGCGCCATCGGCCAAAAAAGGAAAGACATTTTCGGAGTAAAAAAGAGAGCAAGCAACATTAGAGCACCGACAGCAACCGGAAATACCCTGAACCAAGTAAGGAAATTGCGACTCAAGCCATTTTTATAGATCAAAAGAACCGGCCCGGCACCGCCAGCAAGACCGTAGATAAAAAACGCAAGAAATGCCCAGTTAGAGCTGCCAGCATTAAAACGCACCAAAGTCCATAAAGCGGCAACCACAAAGGTTAGAGTTGAGTAAGGTATTACATCATCATGCCAGCTGACCTGTCTGAAAGCTAAAGCCACAGCAATTGTAACAGCCGCAGCCATCATCATCATCGGCGCTGATGACGCATAAGTAAAAATAACAGGCAAAGCAACCAGCGGCATTGCAATAAACAAAAGTCTGCCAGACCATCTGACAGATTTACTTAAAAGAGGTTCTGCCTTGAGCAGGTCGAGAAACAATGCGAACAAAGCCAGATTACCCGCCCATGCAATAGCTATCGAAACTGCTTCCGGGCGAGGTGAAGACAAAAAAGTACCGCATGCCAGCGAAAGCATTGTGCCAACAGAAGCAAACAAGAGCAGAGCATTTGATTCAAGGCGTTTGACAACCTGGTAAATACCTGCATTAACCAGCGCCAGATAGGCAAAGAGCGAAACAACACCGCCCTGCCCGGTTGTTACAAGCAAAGGTGTCAGATAAGCACCGATTCCACCCAGAACTGATATTGAAATACCTCGATGAAAAATTGCCAGAACGAATGCGGAAGCCGAAACAATTGTCAACGAAAAGAAACCCGGCACTCGCGGTAAATACTCATAATAAAGGGTTGCAGCAAAAAATACAGAGTAAAGAACGCCAATACCTCCGGCGGCGAAAGTCTGCCGCATGGTATCGTAGCGTCCGCGTTCAAACCAGCACGATGCGCCAATCATACCCAGACCAACAACGGCACCAATTACCAGCCGCATGATCGGCGAAATTAAGTTGCGGTCGATAGAATATTTTACAAAAAAACCGGCTCCGATAAACAGGGCAATACCACCGAGCCAGGCAAACAGCATAGTGCCGGTGAATTGTTCCCAGTCGACGCCTGCTTTAAAACGGCGCCAGCTTTCACCCCAGTCATTGTCATCAGGCTTGCGGGGGCCACCACCGTTACCTCCTGAAGCAGCAGAAGACAACGTTTCAGGCTTGGGGGGCACGCCATTAGGGGCATGAGAATCCTGTTTGGACACTTTTTTATGGGCGGCCTGAGCCTCTTTTTTGGCCGAATCAAGCCATTCATATTTTTGTTCTTCGGTTAGCGGGGGTTCAGAAGGTTTTACCTCCCTGTTACATTCATCAACAGGCTTCGCTGGCGCTTCAATCTTCTCTACAATCGCAGGCTTTTTACCTGGCTGAACAAAGCTTATTGAATTAAAATCAGGCTCAACAGGCGTCAATGGCAGAAGATTTTCAGCAAGATGAGATTTTAGGTCTTGTGAAGTGTTCTCTGAGACGATATTAGTTGCAGATGGCTGTCGCTGACTGTATAAATCTTTCTTAAGCAAGGTAACCTGTTTTTTTAAAAGGCCGACCTTTGACTCGAGAGTCGAGATTTTCTCTTCGAGCTCACTTTTTATCAGAGTTACTCTACGTACAACCAGATAAATTATAAACAGCCATAAAAGGATTTCCAGCATGGAAGAGCCCCCACTCTGATATTTTGTTTGCAGGGTAATTATATCACAGCTGTGCAGCCAACGCTTGATTTCTAAAAAGAAAAACCGCCACAACCTTGAGGCTGCGGCGGATTTTTAGCTGTTAATCGAAATTAATAGCGTGAAGGTCTGCGAGCTGGGCGCTCTTCACGGGGCTTGGCTTCGTTAACTTTGAGGCCACGGCCGTTAATTTCTTTGTTGTTGAGCTGAGCGATTGCGTTTTCAGCATCAGTCTTTGAGGGCATTTCAACAAAACCAAAACCCTTTGATCTGTTAGTTTCGCGTTCAATAATAACATTGGCGCTGGTCACTTCACCATAGGGGGTGAAAAGTTCTTCAAGTTCTGCATCGCGAACACTATAGGGCAGGTTTCCAACATAAATCTTCATTCAAAAGTTCTCCTAAGAAATTTCACACTTACTCACTCTATCCCGGGGAATCGTATCGGTAACTCGGTCAATATCGTTCATAATTGCGTAGGCTTATAGTAACAGATATTCAATACAAACACAAGCTTTTTAAAAAATATTTTTTCTAAATCCTGCTAATAATCAGTAACTACAAAATTCACAGTATTTTGACAAATATTCGATAAAATAGCCAAAAAAAAAGCGCCCCGGCTAACCGGGACGCTTTTTTTGCCTTAAATCGATCTAACGATCAATTATTCAGTAGCAGCGGGAGCGTCAGTAGCTGCTGGAGCGTCAGTAGCAGCGGGAGCATCAGTAGCGGCCGGAGCTGCAGCTTCTACACATTCTGCAACCTGAAGAGTATCCATCAGTTCGCCTTCAGCTGCGGGAACCAAAGTGCCTTTAACGGTAACGTTTTTGCCGTTGGCTTTTTCGATTTCAGCAAGCTTTGCAGCGTCAGCGATAACAAGCTTAAGAGCTTTTTCGCCGAGATCAAGAATGATTGTTGCAGCTGTTTCGTTATTTTCAACATCAGCGGGGGTTACTTCAAGAACACCAGTGAATTCTGCCATAGCGGGGGCAGCAACTTCTTCAGTAGCGGCGGGAGCAACAACTTCAGTGGCGGCTGCCGGAACGGCATCCTGAGAAAAAGAAACACCAGCGGTGAGAACGAAACATACAGCAACCAGAAGACCAAACAATTTGCGCATTTTAAAACTCCTCCTGTGACTTAATGACCAATTCAAAATTTAAATCCGTTTGACCTGGCTCATCAAAGAACCTCGGATTTATGGGGGCGATTATACTCCCGGTTTTCTTTTATACATATTCGGGTTTAGTGATAATTAATTGCGAAATTAGACGATTGTACCGGTTTTAGAAGCTTTTAGATTCCGTTGCTCAATTTATCGAATTTTTTCACAAGGTACCCCCCGTCGGGTATCTATCATAAGATTTTATTGATTGCCTGTGTCGCCACTTATAGCAGAAGAGTGAATAAGCGCACAGAAAACCTACGGGAACAGCGTCTTTCGGTTACGAACCAGTTAAATTTTCTTTTTTAAGTTCGCGAGCGCGGGCGATTTCAACCTTGTTATCAATAGCCATTTCTTTGAGAACAAGAGTCTCTTTTTTGCTATCTGCAAGGTTTTTAAGCTGTTTCGCCGCATCATAAGCCTTGATTTTGTTCTGATCATCGCTAGTTTCCATCCATGCCAGGTCGCAACTGTCATACTGAGATTTTAAAAAATTCATCTCACTGACTTCTCTGGCGACCAGTTCTTCACACTCTTTTGACCCAACAGCAGCGAGGCCAGAAGATTCAACTTCCTTGCGGATCTCAGCTTCGGTGCGGACAAACTGACTGATCATGGTCGTTGGCAATTCCTTGGCATCCTGGGCTTTTTTGCGATCTTCCTCCGACATTTCGGAAACCGCTTTTTCGATCTGGCGATCCATAACCTTCATATCATAAGCCCGCCTCTGCTGCTCGGCCTTTCTCTGAACAGAGGCGTCAGTGCTCTTTTCGTCATAAAGAGTTTTGCCCTTGAAGGCTTCTGTAATAAACTCTTTGTCAAGTGCTTTTACCTTGGCGTCAAGCTCCGCAACAATCTTGTCAGTTTTTTCAGAGGCTCTGTTACCAGAGCCTTTGGCCGGAATATTGCTGTCAGCACATTTAATATCATGCAGTTTATCTCGCAATCCTTCGACATCAGCGCCTTCTTCATTGGCGCCAAGGCCAAAAAAGAATCCCTGCCACCATTTTTTACCGGTGTCAACATTATCAATACGATCGTCAATTTCTTTTACGCCTTTTTGAGCATCAGTCATATTAACATTCTGCGTTTTTTCAAGATCTTTCAGCTGCGCCTCAGTGAGATCCTTTAAAGACTCTGCGTTCAGCTCATCGTTAAAAAAACTGCTATCGGCTGGTTTGCTTATTTCTTCGGCGACTTCTTTGGCTATCTCAAAGACTTCTTCTCGTTCTTTGTTTGCCAGTTTATAAAACTCATCACGAATAACAACCGAGGTATGCTGAGTGTATTTTTCCTCAATAGTTGTACCGGGCACAATTCCACCCATTTCAAGAGCAACGTCTACCTTTGATTCGAGATAAGATTCATTTTCTTTTTGCGACTCAGAAAGCTTTTTTCGCGAAATACGGATACTGTCAATTTTGTTAGAAAGGGATTTGCGACCGGCAGCGCCGATTCTTCTTAATATTGGCTTGTTGAAAACATACTTAACCTGCTCAGTCTTATCGGCAGAGAGCTTGGTATTGTCGGCATCATCAACAACATAACGTGTAAACTCAAGGGTCATAGGATCTTCGGAGGCGGTAAAAGTTTCTGATTTTGCAGCTTTCAGGTCTGCCCTCAGCTGCGTAAGCACTCGTGATGCATCCTGCTGAAGAATTTGACGGGTAGTAGTTCTCGCAAGGTTTCTGCGAGTGCAACTCCAGATACCCATAGCGCCACCAAGAACCATTGATGCGAGCACAGCAGAAACAATAAGCTCTACCAGAGTTATACCACGGGTATTTTTACGAGTCATTTCTCTGCTCCTGCATCTTACGAAATTATCAATATCTGGTTTCTGGATTAAAGATCAACGCGTAATCACGCAAACTTCTTTCGGGTTCGCCTTCTGCCGACTTGTCGCCTCTCTCGTGCCAGATAACTTCGGCAGAAAAAGCGAGCTCGACCAGTTGCCCAAAATCATTTTTAGAAGCCTTCATCGAGGTTTTCAGCCAGAATTCCTTCTCTGTTTTGAGTTCTTTGATGCTGTCGAGAGTATCAGGATAAAATTTTTCAGGAACGTCTACAGATGCTCCGCTCAGCAATTCCGGGCATTCTTCCTGATATTTTTTTATCGGAACATGCTTCACTTCTTCCATGAATTTGGCCAGCAAAGACGC
Organism: Erysipelotrichia bacterium; assembly: GCA_009928855.1. Classification (GTDB taxonomy): domain Bacteria; phylum Muiribacteriota; class Ozemobacteria; order Ozemobacterales; family Ozemobacteraceae; genus Rifleibacterium. Next base: position 10,030 of record SABV01000001.1, read on the forward strand.
AGCCCTCGCATAATTGCCAACCTTCACGGTTGAGACAGCATTTGAACTGACCAGATTAACAACCGGAATAAACGCAATAACAAGAATCGCTACAGCGACAAGAACCTCTACCAATGACCAGCCACGCATAATTATCAATCTACCTTCCAGGCGTTCCAGCGCGAAGAAAGCGCAAGATTATAACGCCTCGGGTCGTATTTACCAGTTTGTGGGTGCAAGCTGCCCAGCGAGGGTCTGAGACGCGAAGCAACATAATCAACCATCAACTCTCCACGCATGCGATGCTTGGCGAATTCATTCGTTACCCAGTTTCCCTGAATGTTGAGAGTAGTATTAGAACCAAGGTAAATACCACGATTGGTAAACAGAGAACCTTCAAATACAAAGTCGCCGGCATCGGTCATTATCAGACCGCCATTGCGAACAACAAAACTGAAAACAGTGCTGCTTTCTGCCGTATCAACACACTTAACGCTGCAGCCAAGGCTTACGTTACCTGAACATACGATCATTCCTCTGCCGGTCACATAAAAAGTATCGCCTTCAGGTGCTTTAAAAGGCTTACTATCAGTGCCAAGAGAGCCGGCAATAAAAGTTACACCATTCAGCTGCAGAGCTTTTTTGCCATCAATGGTAATCATGCGGTTTGGAAGGTCTTTTATAAAATTTTCAGCGTCGGCATAGTAATAATTTGATTTCTTGGCGTATTGCTCGGTCGCATAAAAATTAGCGGGCATATTGATCGTGTAATCGGGATCGTACATCGACATGGCAGCGTCAGCCGTGTCATCATCAGCATCATACGACTTCATAAACCACATATTGTAATCATATTTGTTTATTATCTGGTCAGCAAACCAGAATGGAACCGGGATCGGCGGCACAAAACACCATGGTGGGGGAAAGGGCAACAAGGGCAGGCGGTCTTTGGCGAACAATCCCACGATGGTAACATGCCACTGCCTGTATCTCTTGGCTACCATGCCTTCTATATCGCGGGAAAGGGTTGGATACCAGGCATTAAGACCGAACAGATGGGTTTTATTCTGCCCCCAGCCAAGCGTCGGAAGAGAGTAATAGCTGTTGCTGGTGCCCATCCAGGGCAGTTTCATGCGGGCAAAAGCATCCAGAGGAGGGTTCGAGCCTAATGTAACAGCTCCTTTGGTGAGATCAGTAAGCGATGAACCGAAGGCCCTCAGAGCCATGCTGATGCCGAACGAAAATATATTCGAACTTATTTTTTCGGGATCAGGCAAAAATCTGATACTGTCAGCTTTCTTTTTAATGTAGTTTTCGTAAGAAAAAGAATGATCTTTATCTGTCCACCATTTGTATGAGTCATTACGCTGTTTAAGAGCGCTTTTCTGGTATTGTTTACGATTTTCAATGTATTTGGGGTCTTTATGCAAAAATTTCGCATGTTTTGCTGAGATATCTGAATTAAGCTGAAAACCGTGCCTGACCGGGCCGCGGGAAAATTTCAATTCTTTGGGCAACGGGCTGCCCTTTTTAGTCTTCACATTTTTAGAGTTAATAGTACCGTCAATGTTATAAGACGCTTTTGAAATAACAGCATCGTTTGTTTTTCCTAGCATTAAAAGGGCATCTGCGCCTGCTGCAAGATTAAGAGCAGTGTCGCCCAAACCGTTTTCGGCAAGTTTTGGCCCCTGGTAATGGCCCATTAGAGAGGTATTTATTACAAGAGGGGTGCCAGGGTTAGAGTCGCTGAAATCATCAGGTTTGAAATTTATTCTGACCTGACCGGCAATTTCTTTGCGGGCTTCGCGCTCTGCCTTGTTGAGAATTCTGCCGGCGCTGTTGTTTACGTAAAACTGACCCCCGTTGTCGTTAAAATTAAGACGATCGTTAGTGATATTGGCCAGAAAAAAGCTATAAAGCGGAGCCATTGGCATCACATCAGACACTTTAAAATCTTTTGTAGCCTCTATTCTACGCTCAGAAAAAGTACCATCGTTAAAATTGATCCTGGCCTTCGAAGATACCTTGATAGTGCCATATTTTTCGACATAACGACTGTAATCAGCGGGAACTTTGACTCCCGATGGCCAGAGATCATCTGTCAGCATAAAAAAATCTTTACTGAACATAATTTTGATTGGGTACAGCTGTGGCTTATTGAGCAGTTTATGAAACAAAGCCCTCAGAATTTTATCAAGCACAAAATAGTCTTTAACTCCAATTCCATCTGGGCAATTCATTGCATCAGCCAGCGAAGAACCCTTGGTAAGAGGCTTAACAGCCAAATCAATTATAGGAGCCGGATCAATTGTGGCCAGAGTTATTTCGAGATCGACAATAGGCACCCAGACTTTGATCGGAATCGAAAAATTAAAAAGTGACAACCAGTCTGGAAATTCAAGAATAAAGTTCAGCATTCCTTTGTTTTCGAGAAAACCAAGCACGTCCTTGCGTGTCGAAAACTCACAGTCAATGCCGGGAACTTCATATTTACCGGAAGGCAGATCTTTAGCATTGATTCGGTAAGCATCTTCAATTTCGAGAGCTACAGCAACATCAAAATCCTTTACTCTATCGCCGCCCGAAAAAGTAACCATTTCATCAAGCCAATCCTGGCCTTGAGGCAGCAGACGCAGGTCAGCAAGAGTAAGTTCAGCTTTAGAAGGAAATCCTTCTGCTTCCATGACTGATATATCAAGCCGATCGTCCTTGCCAAGCTCAGGGCTTGTCTCATTGGCAGCAGCTGTTTTAATCGGCAGAGGATAACGCAGCATAACGGCAAAATTACGAGAATTAGCGGTTTTGTCGAAAGATTTTGGATCATTCATCGCTTTGCTCATAATATGAACAGCGCGATTTAATGCCGATTCAGCGAGCGAGGCAGCCTGGTCTCCGCCGAGAGAACGCTTGCTCTGTCTGGTTCTTTCGATGGTCGATGACCCAAAATAGACGGCGGCAATAAAAATGACTGCAAGAATACCTATAACTATTGCCAGAATATTACCAGACTTATTCAGAAAAAAGAATCGCGGCATTCTCGGCATAACAGGCACCTCACAATCTTTTCGCAAACTTTTAAAACTGTTCTTGATGTACATACGTTATCCCCCACTGCCATGTTGCATCATCGGCGGCATACTTACTGCCGGTGCCGGAAGATCAGAGGGAAACCACTCTCTGGTCTGATTTACACTCTTCATAAAGTCTTCAAAACTGATATTATTGCCACTCATAAGATTTTCACGGGTAAGGTATTCTCTGACTTTGCCCGAATCAATCTTAGAAAGCTGTTCAAACATCTGATATGCTCTTGCCACATTATCTGCGAGGGGGCCATATACATGCTGCAATTTCTGCGCAGTTTTTGCATAGTTGGCAAAAGCCTCGCGAAACTTGGCCTTGTCGCCATTCAACTGGTGGATTTCCATTAATCCTCCCCAGGCGTAAAGTTCTTTAAAATGGTTTGAACCTGCACTGTCAATAGCCGCCAGAAAAGATTTTTCGGCAGCAGCAAAATCACACCTGTCAAGAAGGGAGTTTCCTTCGCTCAGATACGGGTCATCTTCGGCTTCTATCATCTGCCTGGTATCAAGGGGAACATCTGAAGGAATAGAGCGAATCTTAGGAGCTGCCTGTATTTTTTGCCAGGCCTTGTCGAGTTCAGATTCAAGCTGCTCTGACCGTGGGGCAACGGCAAGGGAGGTCTTTGACGGGGCAGAAGATGTTGTCTTGGCAGTAGAAGTCAGGTTAAAAGCAGACTGCCGGCCTATATCAGTAATTGAGATTCTTCTGGACGGAGAAGTGTCTTCATGCATACCAGAAAACCAGAAGAGGTAGAGCAAAGGAAGAACTAGAAGAACGCAGCCAAGAACAATCAATTTGATATCACTCAAATCGAGGCTTTCGAAGAAGTCTTTAAATTTTTCAAACATCCAGAGCACTCCACATTTTCTTTTGATTTTACACTATTTTCAGAATTATCCTAAGTGCTCTGCATCTTTATTTTAAGTTAGTGTAGCAGCTAAAACCCCTGCCGGGGCGGTAAAAATCAGATTTCCGGGTCAGACGGCTGGTCCTGAATTATTTCTGCCAGTCTATACACTGTCTGGTCGGCAATCCCCTTAATTGAGATGTTTTTTTCGACGCTGTAGTTAAAGCGGTTCTTTGGCATACACGCGAAGGTAGCTTCATCAACAACAATTTCGCCGGCACCAGCGATTTTTTCGAGGCGCGAAGCCAGGTTAACGGTTTCGCCAATGGCGGTATACTCCATACGGGTTGTTGAGCCAAAATTTCCGACGACGGCCTCCCCGGAAGTGATTGAAATACCCAGGCCAAGAGTGTACCCCTGCGGAAGCTGAAGATTTTTCTGAAAAAGATAAAATTTTTCCTGAAGACGAAATGCCGTGTAAACACATCTGAGAGCATCGTCCGCTTTCTCCAGCGGAGCGCCAAATATTACCATGATGCAATCACCCATATATTTGTCTATAGTCCCATGGTTTTTCAGAATTAATGTACTGGCTTCTTCAAACCAGGTATTGAGAAGCTGTACGAGATATTCGATATTCAGTACGCCGGTAAGACGGGTAAAACCACGCAGGTCTGCCATCATGATAGTTACATTACGTTTCTTACCACCAAGCGTAGCAAGATTCTCGTTATCAACAAGCTCGCTGACGACCGCCGCAGAAACATACTTGCTAAAACTGGCCTCAATTTGTCTGGACTTTTTTTGCGCCGAATCGAGCATACTGATGCGCATTTCGTGAATAGAGCAGTTGTCAAGGGCCGAGGCCAGCACATAGGCCAGGGTTACAAAAAGTTGAGGTTCAAGATACTGGCGATTTTCAGGTTTTTGTTTGATCACTGCAAGCAACCCGATAACCCTGCCGTTCGCGCTCAGAGGCATAACAGCAGTAGCATCAAGATTTGCGCCGGGAATAAGCTGACGTAAAGAAGGCAGATTGGAGCGGCCTCCGATAACATTCAATACGCCTTTTTCAGGGTCGTAGCTGTTCTTTTCCCAGAAATCGGGGGTAACCATTACAGGACTGATATTTTTATCGTTGAGCAAGCCTGGCCCGGCGAAAGGCACCAACATGTTGTTTTTGTAATCGGCAATAAAAACGACAGCTTTATCAACCTTAAAAAGCTGCTCAAGCACGTGATAAGTCTGAGAAACAATGCGATTTTTATCCTTCATGCAACCAATCAGACTGAAATAGAAAAGCCGATGAAAACTATTTTCACGCGCGTCCTTGAGCTCAGCCTTTATTTTTCCAAAGACAGATTCAGGAATAAAATCTCTCGCGAGACGCATATGATACAAACTCATTGCCGCGATAATTGCCGCCTGCAACAGAAATACCCACAAAAATTGCGCAATCACGCCCTTAAAAAGCCCAACGATAAAGACCAGCGACATGTTTGGAAACGAAACGGCCATTGCCCAGAAAAAGAATTTATCTTCGACAATCAGGGCAATGGCCATAAGCATTGCAATGCTCAGCGACAGGTGAATACTAAAATTCAAACTCTGGCTGCTCAAAAGACCATAGGCGTCAAAAACACCCATGACAAGCCCACATACTACAGCTACGAGAAACGCATCTGTTTTAAGAGTTTTTATCAAGTTTTCTGTTGTCGGCAAACCCATGCTGAAATATGTATCCCTATATTTGCTTAAGAGCCCTTTCAAGCCAGTTCAGATCTTTTTTTACGTCAGCCGCTACAAATTCACGGTCGGCCTTGCTCCATTGTGCAGGATCAAGTTGTTTTGCAGCATTCTTAAGATACGAAATACGTAATTTCTCCATATCCTGCTTGCGTATCTTAACCTGTGCCAGATGTTCAGGAATCACGATACTGCGACCATTTACAGATTCTTCAGGATTTCCGCGACGCACTTCAATACCCATCTGTCTTGCAAAAGCCAGCTGAGAATTATGATGTTTGCCGGCTCCTGTGTATTCAGTTTCCTGAACTACAATAATCTTGTCGCGATCCATTTCACGGGCCAAAGCAACAGCCCCCGTCAGACTAGTATTACCTGCAGGACCCCGTTCCATACCCTCAAGTTTGGCGAGCAATTCGGTAACATAAAAAACCTCGCCCTGATTTACCAGAACGTAGTCATCCATATATCGCATGCTGCGTGCCGCATTGCGTGGAACATCGACGCGATCTGGCCATGTGGCAAACGGTATGCCAAACCCGGTGTGCCCGGTAGTAAATGATTTGCGGTTAAAGTCAGCGTCAGAAGCCATATGCAGGCCAGACAGATCTACAGAGCAGGCAACAACATCAGCATTACATTTGGCCGAGATAAGACCACGCGCTGTTCCAGTGAGATTGCCGCCACCCGCCTGAGTAATCATAACCACATCAGGGTCTTTACCTGTCATGACACGAATTTGCTGTGCTACCTCATTGCCAAGAGTTTCTACGCCCTTGATTCCAAATGGCGTATAAAGAGAGGCATTAAAAAAACCTGTCTCTTCAAGTGTCAGCAACAGATAATAAAACAATTCGGGACCAACCGATAACTTTATTACTTCGGCCCCAAAAGCCTCGCATTTACGACCCTTTTCAACAATTTCGGGCTGTCCAATGCCTTTTGAGTCGAAAACTTCCTGAACGATAATGCACTTCAAACCGCGCTGCGCTGCCTGTGAAGCCACTGCTGCGCCGTAATTACCTGAAGTTGCCGCGATAAGCCCCTTATAACCTTTCTGAGCGGCTACATAAGCAGATATTGAAGCTCTACGCGCCTTAAAACTGCCAGAAGCATTAGCTGCCTCATCTTTTATAAAAATGCGAGCGCCCTTGCCTGGTTCGCTTATTTTGCGAACCGCCTCAGTGAGGTTGCGCAATTCGAACATCGGCGTATTGCCGACTTTTGTTTCGGCCTGAATTTTTATTATGTCTTCAAGCGAAAAGCCGCAATCGCTCATCATGCGTTCATAATCAAAAGCAATCCCGCCCTGACGATAAACTTCGTAATCAAGCCCCATAGAAGACTTCATTATCTCATTTTTACGCGCCATTACTGCCTGATAAGATGTATCCCGACTCATAATTCACCCCCAAGACCGATGGTGAGCAATTCTTCTACTGTTTCACCAAAACTGTGTTCATAATGTGGCCTGACGACTTTCAGCTTACCTGAGATAAGCCTGCCGCAAAGAGTTTTTATAACGACTTCGTCACCCAGAATGGCGTCAGTAGAGAGAAATCCGGCTACCTTCATAACATATGGAGTTTTGCGGGTATCTTCAGGTATCTGCGGTGCCCGTTGTTCAGACGACAACAGAATTTTTTCGATTTCTACCCAGGTTCCAGCTTTTATTTTATCCATGTCAGCTCCCCAGCCTGCATAAGTTTCTATTTATGCGGCATTTCAGTGTTTTTAATTTTAAAACAGCAGCTTCATAGCTGGTATTAAGAATGACCGGTTCGCAGGTCTGGTTTATTTTATCTATGCCAAGACCCCACGTTGCAACACAAGCAGGCTCCATGTATATAGTTCCTTTCCAGTTGTGACTGTGTTGAAAAGCTTATTTCTCAGCGAGAATAATTATAGCATTATAGCTTTAAAGAGCAAGTCTAATTAGGGTGCAAAAAATTTGTGGCCAAAAAAACAATGTAATATATTAGAATCAGTAGTGTCTTTTATAACATGAGGCAGGTCTTATCATTATCCCTAAGTTTCTCGAAATTATCGAACAACTAGAAGAACTTGTCGAAACCAGCGGGGAATACTTCTCGCATCAGACAGCTCTGTTTTTGCTGGGGTTACAAAACGAACCACCCGCCACCCTGACCATCGTCTCGGGAAGGCGACGCCGCAACAGGGCACTTGGCTCATTTCAACTGACATTTGTCTACCATGGCTCGGCATCGGCCGATTACACGCAGATCATAGTGTTCATGGGAAAACGCCTTCGTGTCTCTACCATTGAAAAAACACTTGTGGACCTGACCAAAGACTGCGCCTATTCGCCGGGGTTTGAAGCCATAGGGAAACTCTTCTGCGAAACTTCCTACGATATTCGGTCGCTGATCAACATCGCCCGGCAAGCTTCTGACAGCGTTCTCAAAAGAGTTTCTCTCTATCTCGCCTGGAGCGGAAGAGCCAGATACAGCGAGTTACCATTGAAGCTCTTTAAACGCACTCCGGTAAAGCTGGACCCGGCAATAGAAAAAAATCTGATCTGGAACAACCTCTTTTTCTGCAGATTACCGGCTTCTTTACTGCGTCTGCCGCCGGCGCCACCTCCCAATGACGTAAACACAGAAACACGTCTCTGGATGCAACTGCGGGCTCTTGATGAGTTCTGCGAAAAGCAGGCACTTTCTGGAATGATTTTTATCAGAGAATCGCCAGAACCCAGAATAAAAGCAATAATAGAAAACTATTTTATTGAAATATTCAAAAATATCAGCAATGAAAAACTTGAATGGCTTCTAGCTAACAGCTTCAGAAGCGACAATGACATAGACATACCGTATCTGATACCAAAACTGCTGATAACTTTTATAACAACCCATACGGATGTATTGAATTTTCGCAAAGAAGAAGTCATGATATGGATCGAAAAAAACATCGCATCCAACGACCTCGAAAAAGCCGAAGCAGCTATATTTATCGCTATTCTGGCCGGCTATGACGATAACGCCGTAATAGCCAGATTTGAGCAGATCAGCTCAGCTCTTTTCTACGGCGGACATTTTTCGATCATCATTTTTTTTGCCAAAACCTTTCTGCACAGAAACATAAAACTGGCGCACAATGTCTACCTGGACATATCCAAAACATATTCGGCCCGAGAGCGTTATGACGAAGCCCTGCAAATGCTGGAAGAAGCCAAATATCGCCATGAAGATGAGAACGATGGAGTGCCTGGGCAGCTCTACTACGCAACTGCTCTGGTTCTTAAGCGACTTAATCGAGCAGACGAAGCGCTTTCAGAGCTTTTTCTGGCACGTGAAACTTTTTTATTCAAAAAAGACCTTGATTCCCTTGCCAGAACAGAAAATGCTCTGGGAAACATCTATTTTTCACGTGGGCGGCCTGATTCAGCACGAACACATTATATGGAAGGACTTCATCTGGCTCGTCAAGCAGGCAACAGAGGTCTAATGACCTCCTTTTTGTCTAATCTTGGTCTTGTAGAATATGACTTTGGCAATTTCAGCAAAGCAAAAGTTCTGCTGGCGCGGGCGTACAACCTTAATAAACTGCAGAAAAATTTTTGGAACGCTTCTGTTACAGGCATGTCTCTGGGAAAACTTTATTTAAAACTGGGGCATTTTTTCAAGGCCATAAAAATCTTTCGAGAACTTCTGGTGATGCGTGAAGAGAAAAAAAACCCAAGTGGCATATATGAAATATATTGTCTTCTGGCCTGGATCTGCGAGCTTATAGGCAAAACGGCAACGGCGCGCACCTACTGGGCTAACGCTGAGCAGCTCACAAAGGAGTTACCCATGGAGGTCAGAGCTGCCTACGTCGGAGAATCTCTGCAATGCGTAAATCATATCTTTAACAACCGATTTATCGATGCAGAAAATCTTTATAGAAAGATGTACAATGAAGCGATTGCGACAAATGCCTCTTCAAGCCAGACAGGCGGATGCCAATACGGGCTGGCCACAGCGCTTCTTTTGCAGAAACGCTACGCAGAGGCCTTTGAACAGCTGACCGGTGCAAGAAAAAGTTTTGCATACAAAAGCGTGAGGGTTCAAAATCTTTTGGTAGACATTGTTTCATGCCTTTATTTTCCTGACTTTTTTACCGACTTAAACCTTGGCAGCCTTCTCGAAAAATTTCTTGCAACCAAATCTTTCGACCCTTTCTGGGGGCATTTTGCCGTCAAGCTTATGGAAACAGGCAACGCAGAAGCAGTAGACTACCTTAAATTTCAGATTTCACGCACCCCCCCTTCCATGCTTAAGCTGCTATTGCAAAGGCATGAAGGGCTGGAACAAATTGTCGAGCAGCTGCAACAACACAGCAGAGCGGGCGATTTTTTTACTATCCTCAGCCGCAATGAAACACGAACAATGCATCGCGATGAATACCTTGCATGGCAAAAGACAATCTCACCTCACGAGCTCGTATTCGATGCCCCGGCCGGCCTGATCTGCCATGGAGCAAACAGCGCAAAAATAAAACCAGGGTCGATCCCGCACAGTGTACTGCTGCAGCTTTTTATCGCACAGCCACACGAAGTGGAGGTTGAGTCACTGTATCAATCAGCATGGGGGATGCCATATGACCCTGAATTCGACCAGGGCGCCTTTAAGAGCACAATACAAAGACTTAAACTGATTTTAAACAGCATTAGCCCCTCTACGCGCATAGTCAGAAAAAAAGACCCGACAAATTTAAAGGCAATAAAGTTATCAATTGCATTGCCATGGAGTCTAGCGTTTAAATAGAGTTTGCATATTTTTTGTCACATCACCCCCAAAAACGCCTTTGCAACTCACTGATATAAGGGCACCAGGAAAGCGGCAAATTGTAACTATCCGCATCATTGAAGGAACCCGACAGATGTTGTTATACTTTTGTCATAAGTATGGCTATGGCAATAAGTATTCAAGGAGTATCCAGTAATGAGGAAAAATAGATTTTTACTTACACTTGCGGTCATGTTTCTGCTGACCATCTGCAATCAGGTGATGGCTTTTGACGGTTTTTTACCCAGTCACCCGCTGTACACAACTCAACAAAAGATTTTTACGGCAATAGCAGACTATTGGCAAGTCCAGGAACTCTTTATAGCATACACCCAGGACCAGAGCGAAGAAAACGAAAACAACTGGAACAAAGCCATTGAATCACACACTCACAATTGTGTTGAAATAGGCAAAAATGTACTTGTTTCTGTAAAAGTGAGTCAGTATGAGCAGCTGGAAATGCTCAGTGACATTTACAAGTCGCTGCCTGAAGGCGCCAGAAGCGCCCTTTTCCCAACTTTGGGATATATAAAATTCGAAATCACCCACAAAGTGTACAAAAATCTCACCGAAGAAAAATTCCGCGAATACTTTCCGGGCTACGGCTATTCTGAACCGGGTTATAAATATCGCAAAGGTCGCGAAATGGACCGCGAATACAAAGGTGTTACGTGGCAATCAGAAGAACAATCTATTACAAGCACATTTAACGTAAGCCTTACAATATCAGTAGATCTGCTCTCTATTCTTTCAGGGCTTGCAACTGGCGGAGCCATTAAAAACCTTAAAGTGTCTGAACAGTACACCATGCATGTTGGTGGACAGCCGCTGCTGGTATGCAATGTTTCGTTTCAGCGCATTAAAGCAATCACTACCAAGACCAATCGCAAATTTGAAATCAATAAAATCTGGTTTGAGCTCTTACGCGCCAAATCCTCTTCATGGTCTAACAGTGCAACCTGGGAACCCTGCGGCAAAACCTATGAAATTCTCCAGGAACCAACCGGCGAAGATGTTGTAACCGGCATAGAATCAAAATAATCAGGAGTAGTTTTTGAAAGCTGATAGCAAAGTTACCGCAAAAGTAAAATTATCGGGCCTGCTGTCAACCGTTCTTTTAATGTTATTATTCGTAACTCAGCCGGGGGAGGCTATCCCCCGGTTTGTTGCTTTTACGAGACTTCCGACTGCTGAAAACGCCATGTTTTCGGATGATATGCAAACCGAAAAATATGACCCGCTATCAATAATCAGGTCTGAAGGGCTCAGACAAGTCTCCCTTCTCCTTGAGCTGTTTCCCGGAGCACGTTCGATTGCTCTTGCCGGAGGCATTATCGCAGATATCGATGATAAAACAGCCCTCGGGCTTCGCGAACAAACCCCTGATATAATCATTGAAAGTCTTGATTCTTCTCTTTCAACAATCAAGACTTATTGGTCTGCCGATACCACCCATCTATCGGGCGAAGCGCCCCCCCCCTGGAACCATACCGTCAGCGGCGTTGATGTTCTCAAAGAGAGCGGTTTAACTGGGCGTGGCACCCATATCGGAATCATCGCCCGAAATTTTTATTACGAACACACTGCTCTGGCAGGCAAAATCACTAATATAAAACATTTTGGCCTTGCATCAGAAGCCCGCAACATTAATGATCTGCATCTGGTACATCCCCTTGGCATTCTGGCCGGGCTTGAAGAAGACCGGTATTCAGGCATCGCTCCTGAAACAGATATATCTCTGGCACTGCTTTCTGGCAAACCGGTTAAAACAGATATGCTCTTGGAAGCTGTCGAATGGATTCTACAGCAAGAGCAACGGCCAGACATCATCTTATTCTGCACAGATTTTTCGACCTCAGCACCGGCAGCCGTGGCCAGAATACTTTTTGCCTGCCGCAATGCAGGCATCATACCGGTTGTCGCAGCCGGAAACAACCCTAGTCAAATAACCGGCATGGCGGCTCTGCCATGCTGTATAACAGTTGGCGCGGTTGACCGATGGAAGCAACGAGCTCTTTTTTCGGGCCAGGGGCCCGTAATTTATGAAAATGCGCAAATCTGCAAGCCTGATTTTTGCGAACCGGGGTCTGCCATATCAGGACCCGCCGAAAATAATACATACAAGCTTGGAAGCGGCACGCTGCAAGCTGCCGCGCATTTTGCCGGGACTTTTCTACTGATGCGTCAGGCAATGCCCACAGTAGACCCCGAATACGTTATTACTGCGATAAAGGCTACCACCCAAGACCTTGGCGCGCCCGGCATGGATAATGAAACTGGTTTGGGCCTGCCATCGCCGTCAGCGGCTCTTGAATACATAATAAACCCGCCAGTTCAAAACTGACGGGCTTTTGATTACACACAGAATAGAAAGTGCTTTTTTTACGCCGGTTCTTCTGTTACTACGCGGTTTCCGCCAGCCTTTTGCGCTTCACAGAGAGTTCTTTCGGCTGATTCTATAAGCTGACCAATATTCATGCTGACCTTGAACTGAGAAATAGCAATGCTCAAGGTAATTCTTTCTTCAATATCGTGGTGCTTGATAGTGATGCCGTTCATATTTTCGAGAATTTTGTCGGCAACTATTTTAGCGCCATCGACGCCGGTATCGGGCAAAATAATAGAAAACTTATCGCCTTCATAACGACACGGAAGGTCATTAAATCTGATGATTCGCTTTATCGCAGATCCGACTTTAACCAGCACGGTATCTTTAAAACCAGCTCCGTGTTTATCAAGAAGCGACTCTATATTGTCAACGCCTGCCATCATAACGGTAAGCGATGATTTCACACGGCGAAGCCGTGATATTTCTTGAGAAAGCCTCATCTTGAAATAGTGATTGGTGTACAATCGGGTCAAGCCATCTGTGATTCCGCGCTTATAAAGATTCGCATTTTTAATGGCGATGCCCAGCTGGCTGCACAACAACTGAGCCAGATCAAAATCGCGCTGGGTTATTTTGCCGTTTCCATCTTTGTCTGAGAGGTTAACGAGAGCGAGAACTTCTTCCTGGACAACAATCGGAATAACCGCAAAAGCGTCGGAGGCATAATTGCGTGATCTGGTAAAGGCAAAGCGCTCTTCGCATTTAACATCGGGCACGTAGAGCGGCTCCATTTTATGAATAACATGCTGTGAAACTGGTGAAGACCACAAGTCGAGAGTAGCAGGCAAGCCACGATTATTGTGACAAATATTATAACGATTCTCTGTCGGGTCGAATACGGCCATCGAGAATTTTTGAACATTCATGACGCTGCGAAAAATGCCTTCGACAGTAAACGGCAGATTCTCGATTTCGAGCTCAGACGAAATAGCCTCGCTTGCTTCGCGCACCGAATCAAGTTCTTGAACTCGTCGATCAAGCATTTCGTTAGCATCACGAAGGTTTTGCATTAAACGATATGTATTGATCGCCGAAGAAATATTGCGAGAAATGGTCGTTAGAAGCTCTTTATCGAGAGTTTCTTCTTCTTCTTTGCGAAAACGACTGCCAAGAATCAACAGCCCCTGATTCAAATCATCGGTGCGCAAGACGTATATATGCTCGATTTCACCGTCTTTAAAAGTTTCTTTAAAAGCAGAAATCTCATTTTTAACAATTTCGGTGACTTCACCATCATCTTTTATAGCAAGTTTTTCGAAAATTTTCGGTGAAATCTTAACCTGCGGAAGTCGTGCATTGGCACGGAGCTTGATATCTACGAGGCAGTCAAGGCTCTCATTGGCATTCTCAAACGTATAGATAGCGCCTCTTGAAACACCCATTGTGCCAAGAAGAATGCGCAGCATCGAACGAAGACCAGCCTGAAGATTTTTGCTCTGACAGAGGAACGAACTCAGATCTATAAAACTTCCAAGAATGTATTTAAGTCGTTCCACTCTTTTGCGCTCACGCATAGTGTCGACTTCAGTGGGAGTCTCAGTCGTCAGACGCTTTTTTACAAGCTGAATAAGGGTGCCGGAGGGCGGGAAAGAAGTTATTTCGGCGCCATCCATGAGTCTTTCCATGAGCATGAGGCCCCAACCGCGTTTATGTGAAGATTTGAGCTTCTTGCGGATATCTGGTTTTTCAACGACCGTGGGATCAAAGCCTCGGCCAAAATCACGAATCTGTATCTGCAACATTTCATCTGCCCAGGTCAGAGCAACATGAATATCGCGGCGGTTACCGTCTGGAACATCTTTCGGGGCGTGTTCTTTCGCGTTTATGAGGCCTTCGATAAATGCGAGTCGCATTTCATCAATAGATTCAGAAGCAAAACCGCACTTTTTGGCGAAAGTATCGAGATACTCACAGGCTTCAAGCTCGGAATCCTTTTCATTGGACAACTTAAAAAACAGGTGTGAAACCATTGACGGCAAAGGAAGCCTCCTTAAATACCTCTTGAAGAGTGAGAGATTAACTATCGAATCCCCTGATATTCTATTGCCTCATCACCATTGTGTCAAGAATCATTTCAAACAGCATTGGTTAATCTTTTTTTTATTCTGGCCGATAGAAGCGTTGTCTTAAACAGTTTTACAGGAGGAAAAATCATGGATGAAGTCCCTATTGCAACAACAAACCCTGTAAACCTGATTATCAGGAAACAGGAAGAAGCGCCCAAATTATCAAGAAAAGACAGCATTAAAGAAAGCCTGAAAAACTTTTTTATCATGCTGCCGTTTGCGTTGGTGGTAATTGCCCAGTTCTTTTTTCTTGGTAACAGTTTTGGGGAATTCTCGACCTTTCCGGTTACCAGCTTTACGACATACATTTTCATTGGTTCGATTTTGTTGATGCTTTTGTTCTCGCAGATGCTGATGCGTTCTATCGTATATTCAACGTTAGCTGGAGCGGCTCTGGTAGCCGGCGTTCTTTACGCATGGTTCGGAGATTTTTACACTCCGCTGGCTGAAAACTTTCGCGGCATCAGCGACATTCTCAAGGCTGCCTGGACCCGCAAGGATGTTCCCTTTAACCTGCTGGTAACCGGCGCAATGACTGCTCTGATAGTTGGCGTCAGCTTTGCCCAGTTTTTTGCGTCATTGCTTGTTAAATCATTTTTTGAACTGCTTTTTGGCAAAGAATGGGGCGATGGGCGCCTGGTGGCTTTTGCGGGCACAATTGCCCTGCTTGCCGGTATCCAGATCGGTTTTTATTCGTATACTTCTGTTTCTTCCCAGACAAAAGAAAAACTTCTATGGGAAAGAGCTGCCAAATACAGTCCTGTTGAAAAATTTATTACACGCACCCCAGGAAGCACAATCATAGGCAAAGACCGGATATGGGTCTCACTTGAGAACAAAAATGTGGTTATAGATGCCAAAACAGGCAAGGAAAGGGCAAAAGCCAGTTTTCAGCCTGCGAGCGTGCATAAAGGTTTTTTGCATTGTGAAACCCCTGTTTTTGCAAGTTCAGACAGGTTGTATGCTTTTGATCCTGACATGAATACCAACCTCTGGAAAACACCCTACCCTGCAAGTTTCCCTGGGCTGGAACTCGACGATGATAAACTCGAACTTTTCAACAAGATTCCTCTGACCACCAGGTTCATAGATTCAGGAAAAAAACTTCTGGTTTTCTATGATTACGGATACGTTGGCGCCTACAAAGTCAGCGATGGCTCAATGCTTTGGCTAAAGCAGGTCGATCTGCAGATCCGCGCCAACAGAGTATTTCCTGATCTTTATCTTGAAAACGGTCACTTTCTGGAAATCGCCGACCGCCTTATTTTCGGCTGTCATAATGGTCTTGTTCGCTGCCTGAAAGCCGAAAATGGCGAACAGCTGTGGCAATATCAACACGGAACCCCCAAAATTGGTGGAAAATCACAAAAAGGCTTCTTATCATCACTCGAAACAAGGGTGGTAGTATCATTTAAATCAGGAGAGCTCATTACTCTGGCATCAGAAGATGGCCGCAAAGTTTATCAGGCGGTCAACCCCCTGTTCTCGCCAGCGGCTCCCCCTGCCTGCCAGGGCCTTAAAGCAAGCTTTTTAACAGAAGAAGGCATTTTTTATCAGATAGAACTCGACGGGGGAGCCCTGGTCTACAAAACCAATACCCTGCCCCATCGCCTGGATCTTGTTCCTGTAATACAAAGCCTAAGCGATGGGATAGTCGCACATCGTGACGAAGTGCTTCAAGTAGACACTCAGGCCCAAACGGTAAACAAGGTTTTTAAAAACAAAAACCGAGTATTTGTGACCAAACCCGTTATTGTCGATAAAATCATGTATATAGGCACCCAGGATGGCTGGATACACTGCCTGCACATTGGCAGCAAACACGAAAAATGGCGAGTCCACGTAAACGGGGAGCTCGAAGAAGATTCACTCACCCTGATGGAAGAAAGCCTGCTGGTAAAAACCAGATCAGGCTCTCTATACTGCTTCAACCGTAGTTATTAGCCGTTTTTCTTAGCGTTTTTCTCGATCTGACGCTCGCAGTAGACGATACGTTCTTCTGCGAGTTTTTTCATTGTCGAATCAGGTGACAGTTCGAGAAACTTGCGATAGTTAACGACGGCATCTTCAAAATGCCCCGAAAAACCATAGACAGAAGCCAGATTATAATACGGGTCAGAGAAATCCGGCTCAAACAGAATAGCTTTTTTGTAGTATTCGATAGCTTCCTTGTTTTTATCGAGCTGGTAAAAGGCAATGCCCAAATTATTGCAGATTTTACCTGACCTTGGCGAAATTTTAAGAGCATTTTGCCAGGATACAAGAGCATCTTCAATTCTACCAAGCTTGAACTGGCAGTTGCCTATATTATTGAGTATTTCTGCGTTTTGAGGAGCTTTTTTGTTGGCCACCTGGTTCTTTTCGAGAGCCTGGGTGTATTTTTTCTTTTCATAAAGCCGTATTGCTTCATTATACAGTTCTTCAGCGGTACCGGCTACTTCAACTATTGTTGCCGGTGGCTCCGAAGGCGCTGTGACTTTTTTAACAACGGGCTTTTCAACAGATTTCGCGGATGCTTTATCGGTTTTGGCCGGGCTTTTGGTTGAAGCCTGCTTTTTAGGATCGGTCACAGCAGATGCAGCCGTCTTTTTATCATCTTTGGCGACGGCATCTTTCTTTTCGCCGGTTTTCTCAATCAAAGTCCGATATAACCAGCCTTCAGTACCGTCTGCAAATGAAACTTTCAACCAGTTCTTTTCTTCGAATAAAATTTTATAGGTATCGCCGCGCATCTTTTTGCTTACGATCGGAGAATTGAACTTGGCTTCTTTACGCAGATTCACATAGCTACCCCTGATAATGCCATCTTTGGCGTGCAGCGGTAAAATAATGAAAAGAGCGGCAAGCGCCACCCCACAAGTTTTTAATATTCTGTTCATCTTCGCCTCCAGTTTATATCGGAAACTACTATAACGAGGCTTGAGACGCCTGTCAATGGTCTCTGCACTCAACACACAGATTTATTCTGGCAGGCCCATCGATAACAACATGAAGCCTGTCGCCAGCGCTCACCGGGCCAACTCCTTCGGGAGTGCCTGTAAGAATGAGATCACCGGGTTCAAGCGTCATACAGGCCGAAATATCTGCTACGAGTTCAGCAAACCCGAACACCATAGAACCAAAGCCGCTTTTTTGAACGACTTCACCATTTTTGCGAACTTCAATACTGCCATGTTTCCAATCATTCGAGAATGGCGCCACCAGACCGGCAAGAGGCAGAAAAGTATCAAACCCCTTCGCTCTCGTCCACTGCCCATCGCTCTTCTGCAGATCCCGGGCCGTCATATCCAGGCATACCGTGACCCCGCCAATACAGCCCAGCGCATCTTCAATGGCGACATTACAAACTCTGCGACCGATAACGAGAACCAGTTCGCCCTCGTAATCGATGCGCCCGATACCGGAAGGCAAAATAACACTCTCACCGTTACCAATAATAGAACTGGGAGGTTTAAAAAACCAGAGCGGTCTTGCAGGAACTTCATTACCCAGTTCAGCAGCATGTTTTCGGTAATTGCGCCCGACGCAGAGAATTTTACTTCCGGAAAAGGCGGGCAAGGCTTCTGCTGGCTGCAGCCATTCTGAAGCATCGCTTTTTTCAGTCACGCGGTCAAGCAGACCCACATCGAAGCGCTGATATCCGCTGGCAATCCAGGTTTTATTCGTTGCCAAAAAATATTTCCAACCTTCTTTGCTACGGTAAAACATTATTTTCTCCTGATTTTTTACAAAAAAGAAGCAGTCATCTAATGATAACTGCTTCTTTTGAGTTCTAAATACTTACGTATTGGTGGTTATAGCAGAAGCAAATTCACGATACGGACTGTTTTTTGGCAAAAGAGAGTCTTCCGCCGGCTTTGAGAATTACCATGTCTTCTTCACCAAGCGTATGAACGACCGGCATCTTCAGACCTCTGGTAACGTTTTCAAGAAGCAGTTCGCCACTAAGATCTTTAACATCGATCTTAAGCTCATCGCCCACTTCAATTTTGTCATAATCAGCCGGATTTTTAAAAGTTACCGGCAAAATACCAAAGTTCACCAGGTTTGCCAGATGAATTCGCGCAAAACTTTTGCAGACAACAGCTTCGATACCGAGGTACATCGGGCACAGGGCCGCATGTTCGCGAGAACTACCTTGCCCATAGTTTTCACCGCCGATGATCACGCCATGTTTCATACTTACAGCGCGTTTGTAGAATTCTTTGTCGACGCCTTCAAATACATGCTTGGCATATTCAGGAACATTGGAGCGCAGTGGTAGATACTGTCCCGCAGGCATAATATGGTCTGTGGTAATATTGTCACCCACTTTAATAACCGCTTTTGCCGTTACTTCTTTGGCCATCTCAGCCTTTACAGGCAAAGCAGCAATATTAGGACCCCTTACAATTGTAACATCGCTGCCGTCTGCAGGCGGAAAAATAAACATCGTGTCATCGATAGTAAATTTTTCAGGCATCTTGACTTCAGGAAAAGCGGCATATTTGCGCGGATCAGTAAATTTACCTTCAATAGCAGCAATAGCAGCAACTTCAGGGCTGACCAGGTAGACCTGCGCTGAATCAGTGCCAGAACGTTTTTCAAAGTTTCTATTTGATGTTCTCAGAGCAACGGCATCAGATTTAGGGGCAAAACCCATACCAATGCACGGGCCACAGGCACTCTCAAGAATTCTGGCACCGGCAGCGACAAGGTCTGCCATGGTTCCCTCATCGGCAAGCATTCTCAAAACCTGACGAGAACCTGGTGCAATGCCTAACGACAGTCTCTGATTGACTGTTTTGCCCTTCAAAATACGAGCGGCTTTTGTAAGGTCGGTATAGCTTGAGTTTGTGCAGCTACCAATCATAACCTGATCAACCTTGAGATGTTCGAGTTCAGAAATTGGTTTTACGATATCGGGCATATGAGGACAAGCAGCCAGCGGCTCAATCTTGCTGAGGTCAAGGTCAATAACGCGGCTGTATTCGGCACCAGCATCAGCCAGTAATTCTATCCAGTCGGCTTCTCGGCCTTGAGCCTTGAGAAATTTTCTGGTTTCGCCATCGCTCGGAAAGACAGAAGTAGTGGCACCAAGCTCTGCACCCATATTCGTTATAGTAGCACGTTCGGGCACTGTGAGAGTATCTACGCCCGGGCCAGAATACTCGTAAACGCAGCCCACACCACCCTTAACAGTTTCGCGGCGCAGGATTTCGAGAATGACGTCTTTTGCAGAAACCCATGGCTGGAGTTTACCAGTGAGATTCACTTTTACGACCATCGGCATTTTCAGACTGAAAGGTTGCCCGGCCATAGCCATGGCAACATCGAGACCGCCTGCTCCTATCGCCAGCATACCAATGCCGCCGCAAGTCGGGGTATGGCTGTCAGAACCAATCAAAGTCTTGCCCGGTCGGCCAAACCTTTCAAGGTGAACCTGATGGCAAATACCATTGCCAGGGCGGGAAAAAACAATGCCAAATTTTGCGGCAATAGTCTGAAGGAAAACATGATCATCGGGATTTTTATAATCCATCTGAGCAGTATTGTGGTCGACATAACTCACCGAAAGCTCGGTTCTGACTTTTGGCACACCAAGTGCTTCAAACTGCAGGTAAGCCATGGTGCCGGTAGCGTCCTGAGTAAGGGTTTGATCCATTTTCAGGTTTATCGGGCTTTTGGCAACCATTTCACCACTGACAAGATGTTGTTTAATGATTTTCTGCGTAATATTGAGAGACATTCACTTCTCCTTGAATTTACCTGTATATAAATTTAACAAAAACCGTCCACAGCGGTTTTTAGAAACACTTAAAAAGGTACACAGAATCAACCAAAACCAAATTATTTGAGTTTGGGGGTTGCTGTTGCCGTCTGAATGACCGCATCTTTTTTAAACTTCAGGTTTTTTAACGGAATATCTACGACAATGTCTTCATTGCCATCAAGTTCGCCAGGCTCAAGCGGATCGCGCCCACGCGCAAGAATTTTTATAAGTTCAACAGTGCTGTGGTCAGGACAAGTCCCTGGTTCATCCTGCTCGTATCCACATTCGGGACAGCGAAAAATATCGGGCAGGTAATCAACTGTTTTTTGAGAGTCAGCGAGAAACATTGATTCTTTTTCGTCAGTAACGGCGGCTTTTTCAGAGGCTTTCTTTTTGGATGTCTTTTTTTTAGACACTTTTTTGACGGTCTCAGCGGCAAAAACCTTTTTAACAGGGTCCAGACAGGAAAAAGAATCTAAAGAAGAAAACCCTGCGCCCACAAGGGCGAGCAGGGCTACAAAGCGTAATTTTTTATTCGTTTCTGAGAACAAGTTGCCACCTGTTTCTTTTCAGTCGTTTTCGCGGATTATCTGCATAACCGCAGCGGCATCAGGTGCTTCGAGCAAAGAACTTTTGAAATCTTCGCCTCTCAACAGGCGTGAAATTTTAGCAAGCAATTTCAGGTATGGACCACCCGAAGAAATTGGAGCCAGCAGCATAAAGACTATATGGACAGGACTCCCGTCGATAGCCTTAAAATCAATTCCTGATTCAGAACGGAAAAAAGCCACAGTTAAATCTTTAATAGCGCTGGATCTGGCATGAGGCATTGCAATACCACCGCCAACGCCTGTTGTCCCGAGCTTTTCACGTTCAAACAGTGCATCTTTCAGAGCTTCTGGCTCTTTGATAGCGCCAGTTTTCTGTAAGGATGCGATAAATTTTTCGATAGCCTGATCCTTGTTTTCTGCTTCAAAATTCAAGAAAATGAAATTTTCCTTGAGCACATCAACCAATTGCATGACATTGCCCTCCGATGGGTGAAGGTTTATATAGCTAAGATTATACAACAGGAATTACTGAATGCAATCTTTTTTGCTTAGAGAAAAAATATTTATTCGAGCGTGACCAGCAAAAGGTTGACCGTTTGCCCTCTGACTACTCTCAACACAGCCTTTCCTTCGGCCCTGAGCATTGCCATTGCAGCGTCAAAATCCTTTTCATCACTGATTACAGAACGGTTAATCTGCTGAATGACATCTCCTGTTTGAAGACCGGCACGATCAGCGGCAGAGCCCTGAGCAATGGAGGTTATCACACACCCCTGATCGACAAAAAGATAGTATTTGCGCAGCAACTCACCATTTATACG
Source organism: Erysipelotrichia bacterium (assembly GCA_009928855.1). Lineage (GTDB taxonomy): Bacteria > Muiribacteriota > Ozemobacteria > Ozemobacterales > Ozemobacteraceae > Rifleibacterium. Next base: position 32,055 of record SABV01000001.1, read on the forward strand.
GCGAACAACTACCCCGAGCAGATTCTTGCTGGCCGGGCTTTCATTAAACTCAACATCAAGGACGGTTTCTTTGCCTTTACGAAAGATTTTTATGCGCACCTTTTCACCGACGCGATGTTCATCTATGCCGCCCTGAAAATCGCCGGCATTTTTTATTTCTTTGCCGTCAATTTCGAGAATAACATCGCCAGGAGCCATTTTAACCTTATCTGCAGAAGAATCCTTAACAACATCTGTTATCAGAACACCCTTCTCAGGGATTTCAAAATATTTTGCCAGATCAGGAGTAATCTGCTGCACCGTAACGCCAAGAAAAGCTTTTTTAACACGACCATAGGCCATAAGATCGCCGACAATGCGCTTGGCAAGATTCACCGGGATAGCAAAACCAATGCCCTGGCCGTAGGGTATAATAGCTGTATTGATGCCAATAAGCTCTCCGCGTGAATTCAAAAGCGCCCCACCCGAGTTGCCGGGGTTAATCGAAGCATCTGTTTGAATAAGATCTTTGTAGCTTCGCTCTCTGTCAACCGAAAGATCGCGATTAATAGCCGAAACAACGCCGGAAGTAACGGTGATTCCGAGTCCAAAAGGATTACCGATGGCAACAACCCACTCGCCAACCCTCAACTTAGAAGAATCACCAATTGGCACACTGGGCAATACCGTGTCAGAGTCGATCTTAAGCACTGCCAGGTCTGTCCGGGTATCTTTGCCTATCACTGAGGCCTTGAAGCTCTTGCCATTGTTCAATTTTACAAGAATCTCGTCAGCAGCCGAGATCACGTGCTCATTGGTCAACAAATGACCTTCCGGGCTGATAAGAACTCCAGAGCCGCTCCCTTTTTGCGGAATGACATTATTATGACCCATAAAATCATCGTCAAACAAATGCCCAAAAAATCTATCGATAAAGGGGTCTCCTGAACCGCTTCGACTGCGGGCTCTGACATAATGAACAGACTCAATCGCGACCACAGCGGGGCTTGTTCGCTCAGCAATATCAGCAATAAGAGAGCTTCCAAAAAGCTCAGCCGGAGATGCGCCGGCAAACCTGGCGCAAAACAGCATAAATATAAACACGATCTTAACTCTGGTCATGGCTGCCTCCAGAAATTGTTATCATTAACCAGCTGCACTTCAGGAGAGAAGTCTGCACCTTGAGAAGGTTTATCGGGGTGAATACGGCGAAATTCTTTAAGTCGATCCAAAAATTCTTTGACTTCCTCACTCGAAACATGTTCAAGCGATTCTTTATCAAGTTCTGGGGCTTTTGCAATAACCCCTGTTGCTGTCTTTGTGGCCACCCTAAAAGGCTTCGCTTTTGTCACATCAGTTATATGATCTTTCTCAAGCTGTATCAAAACGACAAACATGAGCAGACATGCCACTGAAACAGCAATTTCGAGAGACGGCAGAAACTGCTCAAAAATTCTGCCGAAAAACCCTGGCTCACTGCCATCATGGCGATGGTTTTTGCTGGCATTAACAGCAGCCACAATGCTTTCATGTAGAATATCCGGGTATTCTGGTTCAGGCTGCCCGGCAAGCAGCTCAAGCATTTCGGCTCGCACATTCATAGCTGTAGCACAGTCAGGACATTTGCCGGCATGTATCAGCACATCCTGCCACTCAGAGGAATCGTCAGCAGCATTTTTATCAAGAGCATCCAGATAACGAGTGCACTTTTCCATCAGATTCTCCCGTAAACATAAGCCTGAAGAGATTCCTGCAAAAGACGGCGCCCCCTGTTGATTCTCGATTTCACCGTTCCGATTGGCACTTCGAGAATTTCACTGATTTTGTCAAGAGGCAAGCCTTCCATGTCTTTGAGAATTACAGGCATTCTATAAACCTCTGGAAGAGATGAAACTTTTTCAGCGACTATTTTCTGGTTCATAAGGCGAAGCTCGCGCTCTAGAACTTCTTCTTCGGGGGTTTCGTGAGTAACATCAGACCACCATCGCATCATGTTCTGCAGCAATCCATCTTTTTCACGTTTCTTTTTTTCAGCCAGAGTAATGCAGGTGTTTGAAGCAATACGATAAATCCAGGTTTTAAAAGAAGATCTGCCCTCAAACTTGTCTATATATTTGTACACTTTAAGAAAGACCTCCTGGGCCGCGTCTAAAGCATCATTCTCGTCAGAAAAGAAGCGATAGCAGATGCGATAAACGCTTTTTTCATAACGAGAAACAAATTTTGCAAAGGCCTTTTGACTGCCCCGTCGAATTTCTTCAAGCAAAAGGCTGTCGCTGGCCTCTTCGTTAACTTTAGACAAAGGACTGTCAGAAAAAGTTCCGATATTTTTCATGATTTACCAGAGAAAAAAAGAAATCTTTTTAAAAATTCTAGAGGTTTTTCCCGGATGAATACCTACCTGAAAAGTCTCACTGTGCCACTTTTGGCGGCCATGCAGAGAACCGTGGGCATATAATCTGGCTGTAATAAAATAATACCCGGCCGGCAATCTTATTTCTGGAAAAATAAAAATCCTGCGTTTTTTTTCGCTTACCACTTCTTGTGAATCTTTATCAAGAGATGCAAGACGTTTGTCGCCCAGCCACAACTCAACCCTCGTGGCGAGCTGCGAGGCCCGCTTAACATTTTTACCGGCAAATGTCTCAAGAGTTACTGCCAAGCCACCTTCGCCGTGAACAGGTTCAGGAAGCGCCATCAACTGTACACCGGGAGTGGCGATCTGAGGCTCTGAAATTTGGGAACAGGCAGCTGAACCCCAAAATACCAGGAGAATAATTATTCCCGATAAATATTTTTTTACAGGATTCATATCCAAAATGCTCTAAATAGATGAAGCGGTTACATTCATCCTTGAAGGATCAGCCGGACCCTTGATAAAAAGTTCCTTGTATTCAAGCAGATTTATTTCGATGCGCTCTTTAAGCTTTCTGCCAGAAGAATCTATAACGATTTTAATAACGGGCCTGACGACAGAAACAGGGTTGTTTTTAAGAACCAGCGCAATAGAGCCATCATTAAGTTCAACAAGACTGCCAGCGGGATACAATGAGAACTTACGAATAAAAACGCCCACAATTTTAGGATCAAAATGGTTGTCCATACCCGCAGTCAGAATTTTCATAGCTTCATATGGCGGCATAGCAACACGGTAAGGCCTGTCGGTAGTCAGTGCATCATACACATCGGCCACAGCACAGATTCTACCAAAAAGACTGATCTCTGTACCCTTAAGCTTGCGCGGGTAGCCACTACCTTCAAACTTTTCGTGGTGCTGCACAACAACCATTTTAGCCCGTTCGCTAATCCCTTTTGATTTAGCCAGAATATCGTAGCCATAAGTCGGATGAGCGCGCATCTCTGCAAATTCCTGGTCTGTGAGTTTGCCTTCTTTGTTGAGAATGCTGAGAGGAATTTTTAACTTGCCAATATCGTGCAGAAGACAACCAGTGCCGAGATCGTCCATTTCTTCGCGGCTAAAACCCATAGCCACGCCGATAAGAAGAGAAATAGTCGCAACGTTGACGTTGTGAGTAAAAGTGTAATCATCGAACGACTTGATATCCATCAAGTTCATTATTGCATCAGGAGCCTGCAAAACTTCTTCGACCATTGTATGCGAAACTTCGATCGTCTGCTTCGCATCAATGCCGTGCCCCACACGAACCTGGTTAATCATGTCTGAAACGGCTTTAAAGGCGAAAACCTGCGTCTTTTTGGAAACAATAACCTTTTCGCCAGCCGTAACTGACTTCATTTCAGGAAATTTTTCGAAAAGCAGGTCAAAATTACGTGCTACGCCGCCAACATTTTCGACATCATTGATATCGGTGATTTGAAAATCGTTAATAACGTACTCTTTACCCTCTTTCGTGCGCAGGTAAAGATCTTTTCTGATCATGAGAGCTTCTACATCATATTCGCAGTGCAAGCCTCTGAAAATAAAGCGAGATGGCATCTGTTTACTGCCAATGCGATCACCAGGAATCCAGACAAACTCTTTGCACAACCCGATATAGCTGTATCCAGTGAAGATAGTAACATCAACCAGTTTTATATTTTGCTTCATAAAAAAAATGTATCACCCTCCGGGTGATACATTATAACATGACAAATATTTAAGTAAAAGAAAGAATGTTAATCAATATTTTTAATTACTGATAGAACCTCAGGAGAGTACACGCCGGTCTTGTGTGCGCCTTCAAAAAGAACCCTATTGCGCACAAAAGATATTGCAAGTTCGGCCTGCGGAAGACTGCTAAGGTCTTTCCAGCTGTCGAGGTTGTCTTCTTTAAGGTCTTCACAGACAATGGCTGCCGCCCTTCTGCTTATTTTTTCGAGCTGTTTCAGAGCCTCGTTGCGCATGGCAATATTGTTTTCTCGGCCAAAAAGATCAACGGCGTCAACCAGCGCACGCCGGCTTCCCTCAAAATCAAGAGCAGCAAAAAGTTCGTCTCTGGCAGAAGGAGTTACCAGACCGTAAGTGCCCGCTTTGTCAATCAGGTAAATAGCCGCCGGAACATTGGTTTTTGTAAAACCGTCAATTTGAGAAGCATCTGGAATAAATGTTCGGCAAAGCTCAAAAGTAAAAGACAAAACTTTCTTTTCGCCATAGAGATAATCGTCTGAGTCACCCATAGCCGGATAAAGCTCTGCGCTGTTCTGAGGTGTGTAGCCATTAAATTTGGACATATCGCCGGCCATTTTCTCAAAAATTTTGCTATCTGGGTTCGGAACATTATAAGCATAACCAAAAGGATAAAGAATCAGCTCTGAATAAGTATGGTATGAAATACTGGCCTGAAACTTTTCTCTTTCTACAAAGTTTCTGATAGCCTGTGATTCAGGTTCAGAGAAGGGGCCGGTTCCGTGGTATGTATCTGAACTGCCAGAATTGCTGGAGCCAACGTTGCCCCACTGGTATCCATAGTTTCTGTTTAAGTCAACACCGTATGAACTGCCATTATTGCGACGATTCTTACGCCAAAAACGACTCTTTTCCATTGAGTATGTGACACCGTCCGGATTTACCATGGGGACGATCCAGATTTCACGGCTATCTACAAGGCGTTTAACTTCCTCGTTGGTTCTGTATTCTTCGATGAGCTTCAAGGCTGTAGCCATTGGCACTTCTATAGACGGCCATTCGCGGGCATGATGAGCACCCATAAGCAGTGCAGCTGGCTCTGCTTCGTTAACCTGCGGATTATCGCTTATTTTGAGAGCCCATATATCACGCCCCTCATGGCTTTTGCCAATTGATTCAAGTTTGCAGATATCTGGAGAGGTTTCTTCCCATTTTTTCAGCTGTGACTGCATTGAAGCAAAATTGTAATAACTGTCAGTCTTCGTCTGCGCAATTTTTACAGTTTTAATATAATCATCAAGGTTTCTAACAAGAACCTTAAGTTTATAGCCTTTCATTACAAAGCTCTGTATTTGAGGGCCTTCCAAAATTATTTCGGCAAAATCTTTACCGGTTTTTGGAATATCATAGCCCTCGTTGGCCAGCTGCGAAATTTGCGAACTGTTAAGGTTCTGCAGGCGGACAAGGCTCTGTACGGGTGCAGCATAAGATGCTGATGCCAAAAACATTGAAAAGCCACATGCACAAGCTACAAGAAAACGCCTCATACTTTCATTCTCCTTAATTAAAGGCAAAGACAAGAGATACACGAATACTTTCATACTTGATAATAGACAAATTCTACGCCCGCTCCATGAGACTGTCAAGGTACATCAAAAAAAAGTCAATAAAATAAAAAACCGCACATCGCTGTGCGGTCTGTTTAAGTTGCCACCTGCCAATCAGGGATTATTCACCTTGATCAGTTTATCTGCCGAAACCTTGGGGCCTTTGAGTATGTTCTCAAAAGAAGTTTCGTTCGGATTTACTTCGCCGACGCGCGATGCTTTATCTGGGGATGAAGCAGTAATTTCGGGATTTTTATCTGAACTATCATTACCGGTAGATAAACCAGAAGAAACTTTGCTCATCAAAGCTTTCTTTTTTGCCGGGTCAGTTTCATCGGCAATTTTTTTCATGTCGCTCTTATTCGGAATGATTATCACGGTTCCGTTGAGAATTGTTCTAGGGTTGTCAATGTTATTTACCTGCAGGAGTATCGGGTAAAGCGTCGGGTCACCATAGTGTTTGGCTGCTAGCTCCCAGAGGGTATCGCCAGTTGTTATCGTATGAGTAGTGGCACCTGAGACCGCTCCCGCAATTGCCATAAGACCAGATAATGCAAATATCACAAAACATTTTTTCATGGGGTTCCTCCTGAGGTGTACCGGGCAAGATTCCAGAATTTTTCTTCGTCGCTAAGAGTTTCAATAAAAAATCTCGGGTAAAGAACAGCTCTGAGTTCAACCTGATTACCCTTATCAGACTGAGATCGATCTTCAAGGTCTTTGTCGCTATCCACGACGACAACGATAGAAATCAGCTTGCTATCGCCTTCTCCAGATTCTTCAACTCTGAAATCGCTCACTTTCACCTTGCTGATAATGCGGTTTGAGCCACCCACAACATTTCTTCTGATTTCGCCATCGTTGAATGAATACTTGACCATACGTCGCCGACCTTCGTCGATTATGCAAAATTCAATTTTAGAGCCTTCAACAACGGGTTTTTCTGCATCTGTAATCGGAATAAGCGCCAGCCTCATGTCGGCTTTCAGACGCTCCAGAATAAGACTGGCGGCCCTCAAATTGGTCAATTTAGTCTGACTTTTAAAAAACTGCGAAAAGGTACCCGTCATCAGGCGATATGCGACACCAGAAATCATCGTGAGAATCGCTACCATAACCATAATTTCAATGAGCGTAAACGCCTGCTTATTTTTATTCATGTTAGTCTATAACCAATGAAAAAAGAGTGACACTGTCGTTGCCGCCACCGCTGGATCTGGGGAAAGAGACCTTAACGTTTACCAGATAATCAGGAACCGACCTTCTTTTGTGGATTATATCACTTAACAGGCCAACAATGCCAAGAGGACCTTTTGTATTCCGGCCTTTGAACTTGCACATCTCAAGGCTTCGAGAAAAAGGTTTTTTAACTGCAGGCGGAGCCGACAAATCAACTTTGGCAAAAAAAGCCTTTATTTCAGCATCGTCTTTCAAAACTATCTTTTCAGACTTTCCGCCGGCATCGTCAATCTGGTATACCCTGAGTTCTCTGACAAAGTTGATCAAGTCAGAAGCGTAGTTGGTTGCTGTAACTTCGGATACATTATTTGCTGTACCCTGGCTACCAAAACGAAACAGGTTATATATAGGCAAAAATGCAAAACTGATAAAAATCATGGCAATCAAAACTTCAACAAGCGAAAAAGCTCTCTTGCTCATGATATTAGTTCCCGTGGGTGCCAATAGGACGGTCTACAAAAGGATTAGAAATATGGCCGACCGGGTCTGACGAGGGCTCAGAAGCCAAAATGGTGAGAGCTTCAGGCTCTGAGAAAATGGAGTCGGATGCAACTGCTATATCTGCCGGCAATGACGATGTTGATGTAGAATAGCCCAATATGGGGGTCGTAGAGGCAGACCCCAATCCATCAACTGAAGGCCGAATATCTGTTGCAGAAGCAGAATAGCCGTGAGCAGCGTCAATAACGAGAGTTTCGGAAGCTATTGGCATATTTTTATCGGTATTTAACATAAGGGACTTTTCAGAAACAGCACGGTAAGATGGCGAAGCCTCGCAAAGAGTGACTGTGTGTTCATTCACAGTAATTTTAACATACTTGCCCCTGACAAGCGACAGTTCAAAATCTGCATTTTTAAATTCAGGAGTTTTTTCTTCTGAAATGCCGGCCAGAGCCTGCCCGTAGATTACAAACTCAGAGTGATGTTTACCCGCAACAGAGAAAAGAAATTTGCCTTTGAGAGTCATGAACGCAGCATCAGCTAATTCAAAGGGTTGATCGGGCTGAACACGAATACCATCAACCGTTGAGTCTGCTGCCAGGGCGTGAAACATGATAGAGGTATGAAATCTGTGCTTATCTTCGGGCATTACCAGAAACGCCACAGCAATCAATGCCACAGCAAAAGCGGGCAGAAGAAACCATGTTCGCCACCAGCCCATTGAAACAGGTTTATTGATAACAGAATTTTTGCGAATATCGTCCATTATTCTGGCCGCAACGCGATGCCCGGCAAAGATCTCATCAATGCCCTCACGAAGAATTTTTTCTTCGCCGGTCATTGCTGCTATCTCTTTACGGCAAAGGTCGCAGCTTTTTATATGAGCGTCAAGTTCGACCAGCTCAGTTTTTTCAAGCTCGCCATCAACGAACAGAGATAATTTTTCTTTTTCAGGGCATTTACTCATACTCTTCCCTTTTTTCGCGAAGCTGAGCTCTCGCTTTAAAAATCCTGTTTTTAACCGTTTGCAGAGGGATATTCAGAAGGTCTGATATTTCCTGGTAAGAAAGCTCATTCACGATTCTCAGCAAAAACGGGACTCTTAATTCTTCTGATAGCTCCTGAATCATTTTAACAACCTTGCGAAAATGCTCACGCCTGATAAGAACTTCTGGGGGATGGGTGCTGTCATCCCTCGGCAAATCAGACAAAAGGCCATCAATAACCACATCTGAAGAGGCAACGCTTCTTCCAAGTTTTCTTTTGGAATCAACAAGAAGATTTCGGGCAATCGTCAGCAACCATGCAGCAAAGCGTCGTTCACAATCAAAAGAAGCCAGATGCCTGAAAGCCTTGACAAAAGTCTCCTGAACAACGTCTTCAACCTCCTGCATATTGTTCTGCCGCGCCAGAAGAAAGCTGAAAACCAGCTTCTCATAACGTTCTACCAGCTCAGCAAAAAACTCAATTTCACCATTCAGAACCAGTTTTACCAGCTCAACATCAGATCTTTCCTGCTTGTTCATCTAAACATACCGACTTCTTTGCAAAAAGTTTTTATTCTTCTGTAATTATTTCAATATCACGCGGGCCCATGGAAAGGCCGTAAAAATCAGGAGTAGAAAAGTCTTTACCTCCAGATATTTCTAATGGATCAAAACCCCACTCAATAATACACCCCTTATCAACAAGATCTTCGATGTTATCACAGGCTACGCCACCAATAATGTGAAGCCCCTTTTCGGGCGTAACAGAGACCTTGCCATTACCATTGTTGAGGCTGACAAAAAAACCATGCATCTGTGGAAGAGTGCCCTTCATATCTTTGCCCTTGGCAAGAGTTATTCCCTTTTTGCCAATTAGAGTCAGATAGCCAAAAGCATCTGGATTGTCAGGCACAGATGTGACGTATGGATTCACTATCGGCTCTTTTACTGTGATGCTGCCATTGCAGACAATTACACCACCCTTGGCGACTTCGAGAGGTTCGTCAATAACAAGATCGCCATCGAAACCAATTATCTGATTGAGGTATACCAGCTTTTTGCCACCTTCTTCGGTGACAAAATGGTTCTGAAAGAAGTCACATTGGCTCAAATAAATAGGCTTGCCAGCTTCGGCAGGAATCATATAACTCATGCGCTCGCGCAAATAGGCATCGCCGGGGTTAATCTGCGTAATACTGCCATTAAAATGAATTTCGTTGTCATTTTTAAACAGATAATCTGTTTTACAAAGGGTCTCTGGTCCTGCATCCACATAACCATTTTCAGGCACGACCTGGCTCCATGACAGATCAGGCCCACCCGGGTCACAAATATTGTGAAGACCGCTCATATAAGGTTCCCAGTCGAGAACAAGGGGAACCAGGCCACACAAAGGCGGGGTTGCCGATGGAAAGCCGATCTGGTAATCAGTGTATGTCATACCGGCCTCGCAGGCTGCGACAAAATTGTCTATGAATGCCTCGTTGGTATTGCTGCCAGAAATTTCTTTATACCAGTCATAAACCTCGTTAGAGATAAAACTGGAAAATTCAGATGGCCGGGTCAGAAGACGCAACGGGTATACTCGCGCAGCTTCGCTGAAATACAGAGCGAAAGTACGAACATATCTTCTTTTGATTTTGCCAAAAACGAGAGTGGGTGTACATAATGCCGGAGTACCGAACAAATGCATCGAACTGCCCTTCAGCAAAGCATCTTTTTTGCCATCGCGTTCGTAATAAAATCTGGTTTTAGCAAAAAGCGGATTATTTCTGAAGTTAATATCCCATAGGCCTTTATAGTTACCATAGTCTACGAAGGCCACCATCACGCGCCTGGCATCTGCCCCGACATCATCGTTTTCGGGAATTCTGTCGTCGAACCATTTTGTCCAGTCTTTTAAAATCAACCAGCCGGCAGAATTTGGATTGAAATAAAAATGAAAATACTCACCGAAGGCATTTTCAAGAATGTCGTCGAAACTTCCTGTTACAACATTTAAAATAAGATTGCCACTATCACCCGAAGCGTCGGTTGAAGAACCTCGCCCACCAAGATATATCCAGCCATTTTTAACAAAAGACGGTACCCCGTTTTTGACTATATTGTCAGCACGGTTGAATCTGAAGTCAAGCCCCTCAATATTCTCTTTTTTGTTTCTGACAAAGCGATTGATGCATACCATCGGGCGCTTTGAGCCGCTCAATTTGCCATCATCGGTTACCATAAGACCATTTGCGACTGTTGCGTCTACGGTCGCGCCACGATGAGAAAACAGAGTAAATCGGTAAAATGGCGGCGCCAGCAATCGGGTAAGCAAAAATTCTTTGCGCATTCTGCAAGTTTTTGAAATACCCATATGGGTGGCCGTTACCACAAAAGTTATATGCCCCTGCCGCTCGAAAGGGCTATTAGCAAGACCGGCAATAGGAGCCTTAAAGGGAAACTTTTTGCCTAGATCGGCAATATAGGTGACGTCAAAGGTAACATCGCCACGATCCCCCCATTCACTCTTAAAACGCGTCCTGATCTCTTTAACCACGTCAAGATTCTTTATTACATCGCTGTAATCAACGTTCTCGAGAGGCCCTTCCATATCTGAAAAAGCGGCATTTATAATTTTTTGTCCAAATTCAGGGTCGCGAGTTTCAAAGTCTTTCTGCAATTTTCGCACCGAAAGTCTGCCAACGGCCGAGGCAATCTGGTAAAGACGTTCACTGACCGACACTCTGTTGGTAACCGCACTTTCGTGCCTTACTCGACTGACCAGAGAGAGAAAAATAATCATAGAAAAAACGAGCACACCGCCGACAACAACTATAAGCATTCCTCTTTTATGGTTGTTATGAGCTGAGATCATTTTCTGGCAACTTTCTGCATCAATCCGGCGGCACGGCTGTCGGCCGGGTTCAAGTCAAGAATTTTCTGCAAATATTTTATACATACTGGCTTTTTGTCAGCATTCATAGCACACACTGCGGCCTGCAACAAAACATTGGTATTGAAGGGAAAAAACTCAAGAGCCTTTTCAAACCAGTCGCAGGCTTCAGAAAATTTCCCGGCACTGTTAAGAATTGTGCCGCACACAACCATGGCCGTGGCACTGTCATGACTGGCCGGAAACTCTCGAATAAGCTTTTTCAGAACGGTTAGCGCCTGAGTGTTTTTTTTCAACTGAATGAGACATTGGGCCTGTTCCAGCATTGCGTTAGTATCGAGAGGGTCTATTTCAAGAGTCTTTTCATATAAATTGCAGGCAGTCTGGTAATCACCCTTGGCCCGGTAAGCATCAGCCATATCATTTTGAGCATTACTGTCGGCAGCATTATGTCTCAATGCAAGAGCATAGTATTCAATGGCCAGATCAAGCTCACCACTGTCGTAGTAAGCATCGGCAAGCCAGTTGGCAAGCAGAGAATTATCTGGACTCAGGTCAAAGGCACGTTTCAAATGGTATACTGTTTTTTTAAGGTCTCCCTGGCGACCAAAAGAAATGCCAAGACCGGCGTGAGCTTCGGGCATAGATTCGTTGATCTTCAAGGCTTTTTCGTAATGTTGAACGGCTTCGGCAATATCACCGTTTTCAAAAAAGGCAATACCCAAAGCGACCTCGGCGCTGGCTGGATTCATGCCCTTGTTGAGACAGCCGTTAGCTTTCTTAATTATCTGTGTTGTCGTGAGTCCCATGGGTATCCATTATAGCAATAAATAATCTCGCTGGCAGCAGTTATTTTACCAGCGATAATCAAAAAAGTTTAAACATTTATTCAATTACGCAACATTGCATAAAGGTGTGCAAGCTGGCTATTACTACGCAGCAGCAGCCCCAGAGCAAATCTGGCCAGCCCATTTTTTTTAACTGGGAATCGCCGCAGGTAAAAGGGGTTTATACCGGGAATGTTCGCTCCCATATCTGTCCTGAAGGCTCCCAGGTAACCTGATTCTGATGCCAAGCGCTCAAGCTCAGGCGTTGCCCTTCCCCATGGCCAACACATCAAAGGCAGGTTATCGGGAAACATTTTTTGCACGATACCCAGAGAAATTTGCAGATCTTCTTTGACACGACGCTCATAATGGGCAAAAGTTTCTTTATGCAGCACCACCCCGGCGTGAGAAATAGCGGGGCACGAATAATCGATATCCCCGGGCAGAAGATTTGCTTTATAGCCGCAGTTAACCAGAGCCGCCCCTCTTTTATAAACAGGCCACGCATTCTCTGAAAGCGGGTTATCCCATGCAGATAATATTCCCCAGTGATTATCGGTATCTGGAAAAACTCCGGTCTGTTCTGACGAAATAAAAATTTGATCATGGCGGTGTGAGTGGGGGTAGATTTCCCATGCAGATGTATTCTTCATAAAATACAGCTCAGATGCAGACAAAAAGTGTGAAAAATCGCCACGACGAGCCAGCGTGTGTGCGTTATTAAAATCAGTGTGAACACTGGCGGGCTTTTGTAATTCAGGTCTTATAAGGGAAGTTGCAACAAAAAGAGCCGCCTTGAATCCATATTTCTGCAAAATCGGATGTGCGAAGACAAGATTGTCAATAAAACCATCATCAAAAGTTATACAAACTGCCGGAAACCTTATTACAACTTCTTTACGAACCCATTTATAAAGAGTTTCGGCACCAATGACGTTATAACCACGCCTGGCCAGAAAATTCATCTGCTGGTCGAATTCTTCAACAGACACACTCAAATGTGCAGGGTCAGGGGTTCCGACCCGATGATAATATAAAACCGGAACAGAATTTTTCAGCTGCATATTTCGTCGTACACCGCCATTGTTCTTTTTATCATTGAGTCGACAGAAAAAGACTTTACTGCCAGACTTCTCAACACAGCATCATTTTTACCCGCATTGGCGTGAGAACGTTGTTCAAGAATGCGCCTGGTCAACGAATCCTTTTGACCACATGCAAATAAAGACAATGGCACAAGCCTGCCAATTTCCAGATTCGATGGAATGTCTGAAGCTATCACCGGAACTCCCATAAGCAACGACTCTCTTACACTGCCCGAAAAGCCTTCCTGATATGACGCATTTATGGTAAAAGAACTTCGCTGCATCATTGCCGGCACATCTTTTCTAAAACCAAGCAGATGCACCCTTTCTGTAAGCTTATACCTCTTAACCATGTCGTAAAGTTCAGCAGAATCAGTATTGTGACCAGCGAGAACGAGTTGCAAAGCAGGCCATTGATCACGCACTCCGGCAAAAGCCTCGATTAACAGGCAATGCCCCTTGTTTCTACTGTAATTACCAACCATGAGAGCGACAGGCATATCTGGTTCGACAGGCCAATTACCGTCGAGACATGTTTGCACAGAGGGGTCAAATTTATTGCTATCCGACGCAGGGTAAACAACCCTGATCTTGCCGGGGCCAACACCGATTTCTCGCAGTCTGCCAGCAACAGCATCGCTGACGGCAATAAATCTTTTAATAGCAGATGATCGATATTTAACATAACTCAAAGGATTAAAATCAGGCTTAAAAAGAACTCGACGAGAAACAACAAGCCCAGAAAACCTTTTCATGAGCGAAACAAACACCCATTGGGTATGTGCCCACGAACGATGAACATTCACTATATCAGGCTTAAAATCTTCAAAAGCTCGCAACAGGCGATAAATAGCCAGCGGGTTCATTTCGCAACGATAGTCCAGTGAACTCACGCGCAAACCGGCTGTTTTCGCCCGCTTTTCGAGTTCACCATTTTTCTGGCACATTACAAGAACATCGTGCCCGAGACGCGCCTGGCCCTCTGCCAAAAAGAGTGTCTGCTGCTGTCCACCGCTCCAGGAAGTTCCTTCAAGGGAATGCAAAATTTTCATAAATCTCCTGTTAAAAGAGCATTTTAAATCTATTAACAATCTCAATGCTCATTGACGCAAGCAACAGCGAGGTGTTAACATTTGTCGTTTCACACTACCCTGGAGCAAATTATGAATTTTAACAGAAATTTTGATTTGAATAAACTTTTTCTGATTATAACGCTGTCTATTTTTCTTACAGGCTGCGGAGGAGGAAACGGTGGCAGTAATGACGCGAGTAATCTTACGGCCACGCTTTGCCCCGGCAGGCTTTCTTATGAGAATGCCGGCTCAGAAAACATTCTTTTTGCCTCTGTAAACAGTTCTGGTGTTTCTGGATGGATAGAAAATCAGAATGAAATAAAAATGCCCAACTCTGATCTCAAGCCCAACAATGCCGCCAACACAAGTGAAATCACGCTGAAGTCTGTTCCCGATGGTATTTATAACCTTGTTTATTACGCCGGCTCAGAGCAGCTCAAGCTACAGAAAACCATAAGCTGGACAACCCTGCCAGATTTTCCGACAGCGCCCTCAACACCGGCATGGGACTCATCAAGTCAGAGGTTGACAGTTAATTTTTCGGGCATAGCGGCTGGCAATGTTTCTTATTATCTGCGCCTTTATTATGGAGTTTCCCCTGACAGCATGTATTACCAGACAGATAAAATCTCTGGTGGCGGCACTCTTTCGATGCATGTTGGGCAAAGTGGCGACTATACACCAATACTGGTAGCCGACATTATCGAAAACAGCCAGACAGCCGGCACCGTGCGCTATATTTTTTCGACCATGTCGCTTTACTGATTAAAAGTAACTGCTTTACTGCAGTGATGGCTCTTTATCTGGCGCGACCCAATACCAGGCAAACCGCAGCTCATCAGTTCTCGGGTAAATTTTTGATAACCTGCCCGGCGCCGCAGCTATTTCAGTATTCTCAGGAACAGTAACCCGTGTTTTGTCGTGGATATGATAAACGCTGGCACTGCCCCTGACAATACACAATCTTGTCAGAACCGGGTTCACCTTTATTACTGCAAGTGCATTGTCCAGTTCCACAAAAAGATGCGGAGTTCTGAGCAAAACAGGGTGCGAGGCCAGCTTTATACCGAAAGTTCCTTTACGCAATTCAAAAGTGTCAGATGAGACAAAAGCAAATATAGACTCTTCTTTCAGCCTGAATTCGGTAGAATCTTCGAGATAAAAAAAACACTGCCCATCAGTAAAGGTAAGCAAGCTGTCGCCATAATCGGCGACAATCTGTCCGCGTGAAATTTGATAGATATTTGTCTTTGCCGTTTTATAATATACGCGCCCCTTCACAAGCGAAGCCGTTAAGCTCAGACCAGATACTTCGCTTGAGCAGAACAGAAGCGCCCATAAACTCAAAAAAGATACCGAAAAAATTCGCGTCATTGAGCCGTCTGACCATTCGGCACAAAGATATGCAACATCTTGTTCTGAGCATCAGTAACCGCCACTTTGCCGTCTTTTCTTACCGATACCGAGGTCGGTAACCATGGTTTTGGAGCAGGCGGTGCTTTTAAGGTCGTCAGCAAACTGCCATTTTTAGCAAAACGTAACACCTGAAACTTTTCGGCATCGCAAACCCAGATTCCGCCCCAGTTATCGACGTCAAATCCAAGGCCTTCAGCACAACCTGTCTGAAACGTTGCATCAAATTGCCCCATCGGGCTGAATTTTTTAACAAGACCATTTTTTTCGAGAATATATAGAGAGTCAGCATCTGCACGAACGGCGACCGGAGCCAGGATTGGCGCAGTCGGCGTCGAACCGAAACTGCCAAGAAAGCCACCGCCGGTATTAAAACACAATATACGTGCAATACCACGGTCTGCCACCCATATTTCATCTTTTCTGAAACACAGACCACCCGGTAGATCTATCATGGAACCATTTACAGGATCAGATTTTATCGTGTTTTTATAGACGCCGTCTTCACCAAACAGGTGAATACAGTGCTGCGAAATATCCGAAATAAATATGGTATCGGCATTATTGGCAATAGCGACAGGCAGCCCCAGCGAACCAGCATCGTCGCCCTTGTTACCAAAAGCCAGTCTCAAAACACCGTCAGAATAAAAATTGCATACACGGCGCTTCTGGCTGTCGAGTATCCAAAGCCCGCCATAGTTATCCCAGGCTACGTCTTGTGGCCATGAAATCAAGCTGTCAGAAGCAATTTCAAGAACAGAGAAACTACGTTCAAGCACAAAGGATGAACTTGCAGGCAAAGATTCAAGCAATTCTATTTTTTCAGGCGCTCTAACTTCAGTGTCAGCAATGGCAGTTTCTTCACTGAAATCATCAGACTCGTCATTCTGCCCGGTTGTATCATCGGGTGCCGCAACTGAATTTTTCCAGACAGCTTTTCTGGCCTGAACTTTGCCCGGTGAGCCATCGACAGCTGCCTTGATTTCGATTGTGCAATCTGCACCCGCAAGCATATCGAGAGGAACACTGAGCTCAAATTCACATGGTTGAGCACGATAACTGATTCGATCTATTGCTCCGAACGGTAATAGATTGTTATCGATATCCAGCTGCAATATCTGTTCGTCACCTTTGCCAAGGTTTATCTGAGTGCCGTTTAGAGCAAGAACCTGGCCTTGCGGGCCAGGCAGCAGATCAATAATCTGATGCCAGAAAATTTTAACCTTGAGTTCATCGGCCGCAACGGCAAATTCTGTTTTAAGATCAGGAAAAGCCGGCACAAGAGCCAATTTTTTCATGGCCAGCATCTCATCAGTCATCTCAATATTATAAACTGCGGCGGGAATTATCTTTTCGGGCAAAAAGACCAGAATATCCGGTTCAGGGCTAAAAAAGCTTCCGGGCACAACGGTTTCGGAACCAACGGCATTTTTTAAAAATACCCTGATCATCTGCCGTTGTTTATCTTGTGGCAGCAGATTGATGTCTTCAGCCGAAAACCTGAAACCATTGAACGGGTTAACAAACACGCCATTCTGTGGCGCCACCAGGGTTGGAATTGAGCCGTCGGTAGTTATGGCGACAGCAACACTTGAAGCGACTTCAGTTGCATTAGAAAGCGAAACCACAGGAGCGACCACAGCTGGCACGATTACAGGAGTTTCTGAGGCCACCACGACAGCTTTGGGAACATCAGGGCTGACTGGTTCTTTGCTGGCAGGCTGCTCAGGCTGC
>SABV01000096.1 GCA_009928855.1 Erysipelotrichia bacterium
AGTTTGTCTACCGCAGCTTTTGCACCATTGGTAATCTGTTCGACAAAATTATTGTTCGCGGTCAGCGGATCGCCCACAACCGGAATCTCGGCGTTATCAAGAACCGCATAGCCTCGCAATACGAAAAACAGTATCGAGGTGCCGCTGATTCTTGCATAGCGATTTGTCGCCGAACGAACCTGCCCGGCGGTTGCGGCATCGGTATATTCGCGAGGATATGCCCAGAGGATGGTCGGGTAGCGATGGCCGGCGCGGTAATTTAGCGGGTAATAAAGAGTTCCTGAAAGTGGCACGCCATCACTGCGTTCATATTTTATAAGTTCTTTTTTTACTTTTTTAAGCTCGGGCGCTTCGACCTCAAAATTTGTCAGTGCCACCGGAGCGGTTGCTACATGCCCCGTGAGTTCGCGTCTAAAATAATTTGGCGGGGTTTCAGCATTTTCGCGTGATGTGATGATTGCGTCACGGCTTGAATCAGCAAAATCGATGAAATGTTCGTAACTGTCAAGGCCTGATGCGAATACTTCCTGAGTTTTTCCGGTTTTTATGCTGTAACGTTTTAAAAAAGGCATGTAACCATCGGGTGTCGCGCCTTTACCCTCTAGATAAAGCCATTCGTCGTTTTCGAGAATTGCCAGAGTCTGGCCATCTGGCCTGTTGTAATATACTGGCGTGCCTTCATCTTTGTAGTGATCATAATAGTTGCGTGAAAACAATGATTTTGCCTCTGAAGCAATGTTGGTTTGCCCCATATTTATAAGTCTGGCTTTTATCCATCTGGTGTCGCGGTCGTAATCCCAGACCATGGCAAGATCTGGCTTGTCGAACTGGTCTAGCCCAGAGTAGCGCATCGGCAGTCTGATGATTTCGCGTGTGTTATCAATAAAAGGCGCATCTGCAGCTTTTAAAATATCGCGAAAATCAACTTTGCGATTAGGATCGCCTCCGTCGAGCGCTTCGACCCAACATAGTGTTGCCGGTCGTAGTTTTTGCCAAAATGGGCTGCGCATTCCCTCTGCCACGCCTTCTATGGGAATCTCTTCGCCAGCCGGTATACGGGCCAGAGTTTTAATGTTTTTCCCGTTGCTGTTCCAGAGTTCAAAGCTGTGAGCAAAGCGCCCTGCCGGCAGAGTGCGCGAAAATGGCTTGCTTAAAAGGCTGACCAGCGAGTAGTTGCCGTCGGGGGAAGTGCTGAACTGAGTGATGATACCGGCAGAGCCGACTTTGTCGCTTTTGCCGTTTGCTATGTTTATACGATGAACCTGTGCTGTGGCATAGTATTCAAAAAGCCGCTCGTCATGGTCTGTTTGCAATAAATCTTGATATGTGCGAACCTGTGAGACTTTGCCGCTGGTTTCCTGTATTTCAGGGCTTTCTGGCAGTAGTGGTGCTTCGGGTGCCGCGCCACGTTTTGCGGGCCATAATGGAACGTATAGAAACTTGCTGTCGAGGCTCCACCAGCATGGGTTTAACAGCACCGAGTTTAGTCTTGCCGGAGAAGCCGGTTTGCCCGTTCCCTTAATCGGGTCAAAAACCCATATTGCCGAACCGCCTTTTTGGTATAAGGCTGCCGCAAAGAGTCTGCCATTCGGAGACCACGTAGGATACCCGAATTTAGCTCCTTCGGGAATTTTTATCGGGCTGATTTTGCCGGTCACAAGATCGAGAAGACTGAGGCCCTGCACGTAGTAACTGCGTTTTGGGATATTGTAGCGTGTCAGAATACGCATGCCGGCAAGGCGAGCTTGCGGTTCGGCCAGGTCTTCGAGACTGAGTTGAGTAGTGTATTCTACCAGCAAAGCTGTTTTCCCGTTTGGGTTGATGCACAACTGCGGCGGGTTTGGGGTGTCGACAATCTTTACGATTTTCTTCTCGGGAGTGCGGTAACCTGTTCTGGCCATAATTGTTGTTGCTGCTGCAAGAGAAAATACCAACAGACAAGTCAGTAGTCTGGTCAGTTTGTCCTTTTCCATTACCTTGCGCCTTTCTGTGTTTTTTTTATATTAAAAGAAACCGCATCGAATGGCAACCACGCATCTAATGCCGGTATAAAAAAAGCTGCCCATCGGGGCAGCTTTTTGAACAAAAACGACAGAACTGTATTTTCTACCTGTTGCGGCCCAGTAGATACACTATCAGGCCCAATGGCCCTGTGAAGATTGTCAACAGAACCCAGAGCGGTCGATCTGATTTGCTTTCGCAGTCACGGGTAACAAAAGACACCGCAAAAATCTGAAAAATGAATGCAAATATTACATAGCCACTTGCCACACTTGAAAAGATTCCCATATTGCTCTACCTCTATTTTTTTTATCACCGGGCAAATACATAGCCAAGTTTCTTGGTTGCATTGCCTGCAATACTCGCAACGCTTGAGAGCAGATTTCCGGTTGCGCCAGCCAGCCATCCGGCTGCCTTGGTCACTCCACCTGCAACAACGGCACCACCACCAAGCAGCGTATTGACAACGCCGCCTTCGCTCATTTTTTCTTTGCCCCATGTCATGAGCGAATTGCCGCCCTTGCTGACTGCTTTGCCTGTGAGGCCAATCACGGTGCCTGGAATGCCGAGCACGCATTTGGTTAAGCCGCCTGCCAGTTGCATTGGTGCAAGCCGTTTAAAGCCATTGACCACATCATTGATGCCGCCTGCGATGTTATCTTCGGTAGCAGTGTTGAAATTGAAATTTAGAAGCCCCGGAGAAAAAGCTGCTTCGCGGGTGCCAGTGATATCAATCATCAGATTTGAATAAGTGACAATACTGCCTGGCAGTTTGGTTCCAAGAGGGGATTTCCAGAGCTTTGTGAACTTTTCGATATCCATTTCGTGGCCTTTGCTGGTTCCCCAGTAGGAGTCACGCATTTTTACCGAAGTCACTTTGCCACTGGCATCACTCGAGTAACCGTAGATGTTTACCCAGTGAGGAGTGCCGTCTCCTGAATCCATGAGTAATACTACAGGCAGACCTGAATCGATTTTGCGGGTAATGTCACTGATAGTCGCATTGTGCTTTTGAGAGGCAGCGACACCATTCATATTCAAATATTCAACAATGGTTGGCGGTGCTGTGAAAATGCCGGCCGGGTTACTGTCTTTATAAGCTTTGTTGCCGTCCATTGAGAGGCCCATGCCGTTCATGACTGAAGTCATGGCGAACTGGCCGCAATAGTTATTGCCATCGATGCTGATTTTCTGGTCGTCATAACCGGGCAAATTCTTTTCAACAGACGCAGTCACGGCAGTTTCTTCGCCGCCGGTTGCAAAAACCTTTTTAACAGTTTCTGATACTTTGTCGGCAGCATTTGAGAATTTGTCTTTGGTGGTATCAGAAATAGTCAGCGCTTTGCGTGCTTCTTCATAGCGTTTTTTGGCGATTGCCACTTCACTGGCAAGGGCTTTGGCTGTGCTGTCTTTTGCGTCTTTGAGCGATTCGGTATATTGGTGATAGAGTCGCTCGTATTTAATGCGCAGTTCTTCTATCTGCTGGGGAATGCTCGTGGCAGTAAGAATCTGCCCCGTTACCAGCAGAAGAAATACTGCAGCGACTGCGGTCAGATATTTTTTAGCATTTATAGAACTTTTCATGACGACCTCCAGGTGGCCGGAATTGCTGATTTTTATTTGATTATAAGAATCATTGGGCAAAGCGTCAATGTACGACCAAAAAATAGCATTGCTATATTAATTGCGTTGCTATTTTTTGTTTGTGTGGTGCTTTAAGCCTGTTATTTAGCGTTTTATTCTAATTTAAAATCGCGATTATTTCTGCTGACTCAGCAGGTTTATCGTTCTTATTGCCGCGGTGTTTAACTGGTCGGTGGCGACTGGTTTTGAACTGTTGTTTGCAGAGCATGAAAACGTGTAGAAAGGGCCATCCTGGGTCTTTTGCAATACCCAGGTGTAATTGAGAACGCCCGGTTCGCTGCCGCCTTTAAAGCCCACCATGTGCCAGTCCTTTTTGTCTACTATCCCGTTGGCCGGGTTTATTTTGATGATTTTGCTCTCTTTAAGAGAATAGATGGTCTCACAGAGCTTGCGCGTGCTGACAAACCATTCTAGTTCATCAATCATTGCTGGCTGAGAGATGCTATACAATATAGAATAAGAGGCTATTGAATTCGGCAGAATTGCGTCAATCTCATTCAGAATCTCTGTTTTGCCGGCCGTATCTGCTTTAATAAAAGCCTTCGCTTTGTCAGGAAAATAAAACTTCATTTTTAACATCTGGCTTGTGTTAAAAATATCTTTGCAGCTTTCAGGAAAATATTTGCGAAGATTGTCGCGGCCAATTGTATTGAAAATATGGTCGGTAGCAGTGTTGTCGCTTATCGAAATCATCAGACCCGCAATCGTTTCAAGCGTGTGCCTGCTGCCTGCGTGCCACTCCTGTAAAATGCCGCTGGGAAATGACTTCCATTCTTCTTTCAGTTCGACAACGTCTGTCCAGGTGCGTTTGCCTGCTGCAATTTCGTCTTCAATGGCCTTGAGCAAAAAAAGTTTAAAAGCTGAACCGCACCCCATTGGAGTGTCTGCATTCAGTTCGGCGATTACCTGCCCTTCTGCAAAGGTGCTTTCGGGGCGGTCATGACGTATCAGGCAGATTGAGACTTTGTCTGGAAGTTGTTTCAATGTTTTTATTATTTCTTCAAAGCTGTCATTGGCCTGTTCCGGAACCCCGAACCACAGACTCGAAATTTTGTTGTTTGCATTTATAGAAATTGTTGAGGCTGTATGCCCTTTTTCGAAAAGCAGCTTGAAACTCTTCTCTTTGTGCTCGACTTTTTTTAAATTGCCAAGCGCGGTTTTGTAATATTTAGCAATTTCAATTATTTTTTCTTCTGAGATGCTGCTTAAAAAGCCATCGTCAAATATGTGTGAGAGGGCGGTCGTATCGCTTGCAAAAATGCGCCCATAGGCTTCTTCCGGTGTTAAATCGGCATTGTCCGCAAACACACATGCCGTCATCAGCAGACAACAAAATACCATTGCAAGTTTCTTCATAGCAGCGCCTCCCGTAAAAAAACAGATAAGACATTATAATGTCTGGAGGCAATATTTTGAACTATTTAAATGCGTTCTCTGCCTCCTGCGAATTTAGTGTTTTGTTTACAAAGCCCGTTTCATGTATAATCTTACAAAATCATACGTTAATTCGGGAGCACGAGACATGGCAAAAAAACTGGTAATCGTCGGTTCCGGGCCTTCAGGTCTTACTGCTGCTATTTACGCAGCCAGGGCCGATTTGCAGCCCGTGGTGGTAGAAGGCTTCATGAAGGGTGGGCAGCCTGGCGGTCAGCTCATGACGACCACCGAGATCGAGAATTTCCCGGGGTTTCCTGAAGGCGTTGATGGCCCTGAACTCATCAGCCGCATGAAAAAACAGGCCGAGCGTTTCGGCACCGAATTCATCATGGAAGACATCGATTCAGTCGATTTTTCGAGTCGTCCGTTCACTCTCTCTAATTCAGCCCGCACCATTACGGCCAATTCGGTTATTATTTCGACCGGTGCCAGTGCCCAGATTCTTGATCTGCCCTCTGTGAAGCAATTCTGGGGAAAGGGCATCTCGGCCTGTGCAACCTGCGATGGTGCGCTGCCCCTTTTTCGCAACCAGGTTCTCGCTGTTATCGGCGGCGGCGATTCGGCAATTGAAGAGGCTGTGTTTTTGACCCGGTTTGCTTCAAAAGTTTTATTGATTCACCGCCGCAATGAATTTCGTGCCAGTAAGGCAATGCAAAAGCGAGCTTTTGATAACCCTAAAATCGAAATCGTCTTCGATTCGGTAGTTGAAGAGATCTACGGCGCTCAGTTCATGGAAGGCATCAGACTTAAAAATGTGAAAACCGCTGAAATCAGTGATTACCTGTGTAAAGGTGCTTTCATGGCCATCGGCCATACTCCCAATACCGGGTTCTTAAAAGGCGCCCTTGAACTCGATCAAAAAGGTTACATCAAGATTAAGCATCCATCCAGCAATACTTCTGTCGAAGGCGTTTTCGCTTGCGGCGATGTTACTGATCCGCATTATCGCCAGGCTATCAGCGCCGCCGGAACCGGTTGCGTTGCTGCTCTTGATGCCGAAAGATGGTTGCAGGCTAACGGTCTTGGCTGATTTTATAAGATAAAGCAAAACTCCCGGGCAATTTTACAGTTGCCCGGGCCTGAAAAGCTTTTATTCATTCGACCTAACCTTTTTCAACAGCACATTTTTGTTCTGTTGGCGCCTCAAAAACTCGTCAGTTAAAGCGTTTGCATCTTAAAAACGACCGGGAGCAAGCACAAGACCGCGAAATCTTTTTCTTAAAGCCGATTTTGTGGTGCCGGGTTTCTAAAATTCAAAGAATGATAAGTATCTGCTTCTGAAGAATAAATAGCGTTGATACATGTATCATGTTAGAGTATTCTGCAATTTCGGCTGATGAGAACGCTGCATGTGCTGTTAAGTTTGCTTAAAAGCTATAAAACTGATGTCTTTTATTATAAATCTGTTCAGATCTGGCCTTTCTGCTAGAATTTTGGTTCTGGCAGTTTTTAGCGTTCTGCTGCTGCCCGAAACTCTTTACGCCAACAGCATGATCGGAACCGCAAACCCCTATGCCGCGCTGGCTATAATTGCATTAATAGCTGTAGTCGTAATTATTCTGACTATAGGCCTGCTCATCAGGCTCAAAAAAGTTGATCGACAAAAAATAGAGCTGTTACAGCAGCACGGTTTTGAAGTTGGTATACCGCGCCGGGTTCTTATGGTTTTATGCGATTGTATTGGAGCTGTTTTTCTTTTGTTGGCCGTAAACAACTTTTTATTCTTCGCCAAAGCTGTTTTCTTAAAATGCTGGCCAGTATTTAAACTTCACGGTTTTCAAGCCCTTAACCTGGTGAGTCTGCCCAAATATGAACTGGGCTATAGTGGCTTAATGATGCTGGGAATGTTTATTTTTTTAGATTTCATGCCGCACCTTATTTTTGTTCTTGGCCAGGATCTCGATAACCCCCTGCGTGCGTTGCTTATAAAAGAAAAAGTCATGCTGGCAGGCAAGCTGGTAATACGGTTTCAAATATTCTGTCTTGCTGTTTATGCTATTTTTACTGCCTTGTCTGCCGTCAGGGTTGCTACAGGTTTTTAACCGTTTTGATCACACTCAAGCCTGCTCAAACTCGTCTCAAGTCGGCAACGGCAGACTAAAGCGCCCGAGAGGGCGCTATTTTAATCTGTTTGCATCGAACAAATACCCGGGTTAATTTTTAAGATTTTCTAACTGCTTCTTTGCGAGCGGCCAGCTTTCAATCGCATCCAGGGCCTGTTTTATGTATGTTTTTGCCTTGTCGTTTTTTTTCAGCGAAGCGTAAAGATTGCCAAGGTTGAACATCAGAAAAGGCCTGGTGTAGCCCGGCTTCATCGCCGTTACTGCCTTTTGCAGGCTTTCTGTGTCTTTGTTGACAACTGCGCTCAGTGTGAGTGTGTCAGCCTCTATCAATGCTATAGCTACTTCAGCCGGAATCATGAAGCTTTCACCATTCGCTTTTTCGAGCTTTAACGGGTCTTTGCTGCCTTTAAGCTTGCGAATCAGTGTTTCGGCTGTAGATAGGGCGTTTTTGACGTTGCCCGCGCTCAGCGCGGCAGAAAAAGCTTTGAGCAGTTCTGCGGTAAGCCCTGTACCTGTGCCAGACTCAGGATGCCAGACGTAAAATTCATGATTGTCTGATTTAAAGTCGGGCCTGAATGCTGTTTCTTTCGCAGTGCATATCGCGATATCATCACGCAGCAGCAGGGGCATAGAATTGCCGATAAAGATCGGTTGTGAAATGGTTTGCGCTTCTGCTTCCAGAATCGCGCGCGTTGCCTGCTCGTTAGCGTGAACCGAGCCGATAAGCTCGATAAGCTCCTTCTTATCAGGTTGTGCCCGCAAATCTACTTCACACCACCCGGCAAAGTTCGGTTTTATGTTGATTTTGTGCATAAAAACAGCTTTTTCGCCCTTCTTCATGCTCTGTTTTTTATGTGTGTTGTCTGGTAAGGCAGGCTCAACAGGTATATGCAATCTTGATGAAACGTTAGAAAGAGCCATGGCTGATGCTTCTACCGTTACTCTGATTATGAGTATGCCGTGTTCCGGTTGCCATTCAGAGATTGCGATCTGCGAACGTTGCCAATCAGGCAATCGGACCTGAGGAGTCATAGCCTGCAGGCTGCCGGCGGCAATCGCAAAGCAACCCAGAATAGCGGTTAGAAAAAGTTTTTTACAAAGCATTTGGTGCTCCTGTTTTTAATTCAACAGAATTCTACCCTTCTGCTGACTTTTGAGCAACTACAACAAAATCTTATACTGCTAAGTCTGATTTGCCACAGAAGAGGTTTTGGGTGGCACAATAACAAGAGATAACGCTGCAAAAATCAGGAGTGTTCCGCACGCCCCCTTTAATCCAAACTTTTCTTCAAAGAGAAAATAAGACAGGATAGCTCCAGAAACTGGCTGCAGATAAATAAGAAAACTGGCAAGCGATACCGGAATTTTTTTCAGGGCGCTATTCCAGAGTGAGTAAGTAACTACCGAGTTCATGATTGCAAGATAGATTAAAATCAGCACCGACTGAAGATTCCAGATGCCAAGCCCTTTGATAAAAATCTCAATCATGGCAAAAGGCATCAACATCAAAGCACCTATAGAAAAAGTGTCACGGCATACCAGTCGCCAATGGTATTTGTTGCTGAGCTGTTTGCCGGTAATACCATACATGGCCCACGCAAATTGTGGGATCATTGTCAGCAGACAACCGACCCACATTTGCCACCTGGCCAGCCCGGTTGTACTGGTAATGTCATTGCCAAGAATTGCAAGGCCCGCCAGCGCAATACCGATTGAGACGAATTGTACCGGCCGCATTTTTTCCCCGAGATAGATAGCTGCCAGGATAACTGTAAAGAGTGGGGGAGTGCCTGAAAGAACAGAGGCCGCAATGCCAGGCGCCCAGATCAGGCCAAAATTCATGCCGAGAATCAGCAGAAATGCTCCCCAGAAAGCCAGTTTGAAAAAGCCTTTTCGATCTTCTGGGGCCACACCCTGTAACGGCAAACTGCGACTGGCTGCCATAAATACGGCTCCAGCCAGCAGAAAACGCAGAAAGCCAAGAAAGATTGGCGGCACCCCTGCCAGCGCCAGTTTGGTTAGAGGGTAGGCAATGCCCCAGATAAGCGCAGCCAGGGCGACCCGCAGCGTTCCATCGAGAATTGGAGAGAGCATAAGACACCTTAAAGTTGCATGTTGATTCGTAGACCGCCGATTTTAGCAGATTGTGGGTTATATGTCCTGCTTTATTGATAACTGTTTAAATTGTCATGGCAGGTAAAGAATCGCTTCTGCCCGGAAGCTTGCCGTAAAAAATGTTTGCGCCTGCACTAACGCCGCTTTTACGTTTCTTTACATTTAAGCTGCAGAAATTTTGCGTGGCCGCTGGACGTACCCTCAATTCATTCATATAATTAACCTATAATTTATCAAGAGCAGGTAACAAATGACTCAACCAACCTCCACGCGCTATCGGGCAAAACAATGGCTGGTATTGCTGGTGCTGATTCTATATTCAGCTCTGCCGGCCTTTTCTGCAAGTCTGAATCTCGTTTATGAACAGGTGGTCAAAGATTCGTGGGGCAACGAAATAGGTTATCGCACAGTTAAGTTGAACAGCCCCAGTGATCTGCCCGCCGGTTCAGCCTGGCGCAATTATCTGAATCTGAAAATGGCTGACGGCAAAACTATTTATGAATATGCTCGTGATATTTCAGGGGCGCTTGCAAAAAATCTCAATTTGACTATCAGCGACCGCGACAGCAATTCGTATACTTCTAAGGGTAGCAGCGGTTATAACCTGAATCTTTATAATTATATCAACAGTTTTTCGTCTAATTCCAGCAAGACTTTTCTGTTTCTGCACGAATTTGGTCATGTCGCCATGCTTAATGGCTATCCATCCACCTATGACTTTTCCGGCCTCAATTATGGCACTGATGGCCGTCATTACATCGATGAAATATTGCCAAACGAAAACACCGCATGGGTAGAGGGCTGGGGCAATGCTTTCGCGGCCAGCAAAAACAATGGTATGGTTTTTTCATTTAATCTCAACGATATGAGCTCACTGGCCTTTCTTAAAGACAGCAGCTTCTCAGATATGGCTCATAATGAGCTTTTTGTCGCCAAGGTCCTTTATGATGCCTTTGCTAAAATCACCAATGGCAAGAGCATGGCTTTTAATACCATCTCAAAAACCGGTCCGCACTACTCTCTGCGTGAGTTCTGTCAGGACTACATAGGCCTTTATCCAGCCAACAAAGCCGCTCTCGCTAAAGTTCTTTATGAGAACAGCCAGGGCAAGATGTCTCTTAACGATATTCTTACTTACGTAAATGGCGGTTCAAGAACTGTCAGCCGCGAGCTCTACAATTACCTCGCGCAGGCCGGCCTGGTCGCATCTACCACAGGCACTACCACCCGACCCACTACACCGACTTCAACGACTACCACGACTTCTACTTCAACTTCTTCTTCGAATACATCATTCTGGGGAAGGATTGCAAGCTGGTTTGGCGGGTTGTTCGGCGGCGGGGCAAATAGTCCGACCGTTGCTAAGCCTTCGGCATCTGTCGAATATACCGACTCTGCCGCTGCGGGCGCAACTGCGACCGTGCCTGCTGATAGTGCCACGGCACCCGAACTTCCAGCAACCTCGAACAGCGAGTTCGACAGTATTAACGACCTTGGGCGGGCCCAGGAACTCTATTACCAGTATTTTGCCGAATATAACCGCCTTATGGGTTCTTCCGGCAGCACTAAGCAGCAGGTCGTCGAAGCCCGCTCAAAAATGATGCAGGCCAAACAGCGCGTTAAAGAGCTTCGCCAGTCAATTAAATAACCTCGCAATAAAAGCAGAACACCTGGTGCTTCTACAAGAAAGCATCGGGTGTTCTGCTTTTTCATGCTGCTTTTTTTAACTTTAGATAAATTGCCTGTATAATACAGAGTAAGAATAAAAAACGGGAGGTCTTATGGTAGATAAGCTACAGTCAGTCTCGACTGCTGTTTTGGCAAAAACTAATAACGCAGGTAAATCTGCAGATGCAGATTCAGATTCGCAAAAAGGCATTTTTAAAAATCTTAATATCGACCAGTTCGGCATGTCGTCAGACGCTCGCAAGAAGGTGACCCTTGCAAATGCACAGTTTGAGCTGAATTATCAGGTGTTTAAATCGATGAATTCATCGCAGGGTTTCGAGACAACTCATGAAACCTTTTCTTTTAAGGGAAGCTACGAGTTTTTGCAGCAGGCCTCTGGTGCAGAAACGGTCACCAGTGACACATCTGCGCCCGGCGAGACTGCAGCCGAAGAACTTTCTGAACAAGATCAGCTTACGCAGCTTCAAGAATATTTTTCTCCCCAAAACACGGCAAGGCGCATTCTTGACGTGGCGACCAGTTTTTTTGGCGTAAGCGAAACCGGCCAGGGTGAGGGTAACACCGAGCAGGCCCGTCGAAAATTCGCTGACTTTATCGGTAGCGCGATCAACGAGGGATTCCGCCAGGCACGCGGTATTCTCGGTGAGCTTCCTGAAGATATTAATGCCGGTATCGACAAAACGCATTCTCTTGTGTTTGCTGGCCTTGAAGACTTTGTAAAGAATGGCATCGACCCCGAAAAGAGTCGCCCGGGTGGTGTTTTTGAAAAAATTGCCGCTTATCGTGAAGAAGCTTCAACCCGGCAAGCCTATGTCAGCAGTTCGTCTTCGGCTGTCAGTTATAACTCAAACGGTGAGATGCAGACTAACCCTCTCGAAACTACAAAAGTCTCGACCAGAGGCTGATATTG
>SABV01000097.1 GCA_009928855.1 Erysipelotrichia bacterium
TGCGCAACCATTGCGCCAGCCGTAACTGAAGAAAAAGTGGCAAAAACTCAAGCCCCTGTGACTCTCACTACAGCGGCCCTCAAAACCCTTATAGACAGCGGTGTTGCGCCAACAATTCTTGACGCCAGATCAGGCAAATATGATGATGGCAATCGTATCGCAGGTGCCCAGTCTCTGAACGCTGACTCAAGCGTAGAAGAAATTTCTAAAATCCTCCCCAAAAAAGAAGCTCTCATAGTTACCTACTGCTCAAATCTGGAGTGTCCAGCAAGCCACAAGCTCTATACTCGCCTGCAATCTCTGGGCTATACCAACCTGATTGAATATCCGGAAGGAATTCAAGGATGGCTGGAAGCAGGGAACCCAGTTACATCCAGCAAATAACCCATTTCAGGTCCTTAAAAAGAGTCTGTAAAACAGGCTCTTTTTTTATTTCCTGAGATTTTGCTTTTATTATGGCCGATTTGCAAATATAATTACACGATATAAGCAAGCGGAGGCACATTTTGAAAAAATATTTCAGCTTAACCCTGATATGTTTTCTCTGTTTAATACTTACACCGAACACAGGAAACGCTGCCATAGTTACCCTCTCAGACGGCTCCACTCTCGTTGCCGATTCCATGCTTTTTGAAGCAGACACTCTCAGCTTTGTCACCGGAACAGACTCACTTCAGATACCCCGAAGCGAGATAAAAAACATCAGTTTTACGGCACAACAGCACAAAAAAGAAAATCTTTCGACCGACAGCACTGATCTGGCAATGTTTATGCCCAAAGCGCTCGAAATGCAAAAAAAATACCCCGATGCGCAGTCGATTCTGGTGAGCGAAGAAGGCAACTATCAGTTTCGTAAAGATGGCACCAGCCTGTCACGATATCGTTGCATAACTTATATAAACAAAGAAGAAGCCCTCTGGGAAGCCGAAGTCTCTCTCACTTTTGATCCGAATCGTGAGCGCATACGCGTGTTGCACGCCCGATCATATTCGCCGGACGGCACAATTCACAATCTGGCTCCTGAACAGATAAAAATAGCAAAAGGTTCATCGGGCAGTGTCTTTTTTGATCAGTATCAGCAGCTTAGCTTTACAGTTCCGGAAGTCGCTGAAGGCAGTCTGATCGATTACAGTTACGAAACCGAAGAGTTTAACCCGTTCGACAGAAATCTTTTTCAGGGGCGATGCTATTTTCAATGGGGCTCCCCGGTTGGCGAATCAGTATTGCGCGTCAGCGTTCCGCAAGACAGAGAATTGCACTATATGGCTTACAATTGCGAATCTGGCACAGGAGAACCTGAACGACTCGAAGGCGTAGATTCAACAATTTATTCGTGGAAACTGACCGATCTGCCGCCGGTTATTTCAGAACCCTACATGCCTTCATATCGTGATGTCGTCCCCTGTGTGTATTACAGTCTGCATAAAGATTTTACTTACGTAAACAACAAGCTCCGGCCAATGTTTGAAAAACGCTTTCAATTGACCGACCTTGTCAAAGACAAGGTGAACAAGCTTATAGAAGGTGCCAAAGATCTTAACGAAAAGATCGCGCGGCTGTATCTGTTCTGCCAGAAGGAAATAAGATATATTTCGATAAAAGCAAATCTGGCCAGTAACCAGGTTGGACATCCTGCAGAAGAAACACTTAAGAACAAATATGGCGACTGCACCGACAAGGGAATGCTTCTTGCGACCATGCTCAAACAAATCGGCGTGGAAGCTTACCCCGTAGGCGTCAGAACGAATGATGCCGGGCGCGCAATAAGCGACATTGCAGTTTTTGATGATAATCACTGTATAACCGAAGTTCATCTTGATGGTCGCATCTTCTATCTGGATTCAACCGCAACCGACTACAGGTTCCCTTATTTCAGATCTGATGACCACGAAACTACAGCCAACAATACAATGCTTGGAACACGCAATCTCGTGCCTCTTCCCCCACCTGAAGATAATGCAATGCACGTAACACGCGATATTACTCTTGCAGACGATGGCACCACCCGCATAGACTTTGTAAGCACCCTAAATGGCCCGTCAGAAGCCAGTTTTCGCGAATCAGCCCGTAACCTGAAGCCAGAAGAATATGAAAAACAGATCAGGTCTTCTATTTCGGCTCTAACTGCCGACTATCAGCTTGAAATAGCCACCCATTCGGACCCACTGGATTTCAGTACCCAGTTCAACGCCAGGTCTACATACACGCTGAACAGGTTTGCCACAAAATCTGGGCGCTACATGATTTTTTCAATACCCTATTTTGAGCTGAGTTTTCCTGAAGTAAGTCTTAAAAAAAGGCGCTACAACATACAATACAGCACATCAAAATTGAGAACAGACCATGTCGACATAAAGCTTCCGCCAGGCTACAATGTCAAATCTCTTCCATCAGCGCTGCGCCTACAGAGCCCTTATGTCGAGTTTGAAATAATATATGACCAGCAGGGCGATAAAATTGAGATAACACGCAAATTAGCCTTTCCAAGGCGGGTAATACCGGTATCTGATTACGACAGCTTCAAACAGGATCTCGAAAAAATAGCCCATTCTTCAAAACAAAAGATTTTTCTTGAGAAAGCCCCGGTGAATACAACTGACGCCGCCTCAACAACTCCGGACGTTCTCCCGGTAGCTTCAGCAACAATAGAAGCAGCCCCGCCAACAGGAGAGAAAAAATGAGAAAACCTTTTTTATCGTTGCTACTCGCCCTCTCTTTTGCCGCAACTACCTGCGCCGATGTTCTGTATTTAAATGAAGGTGAAGAACTCATCGGTCAACTGACTAAAATTGCAAACGACAAAGTAACTTTTACAGAACTTAAAAAATCGCCACAAACGCTTGATACCAAAGAAATAGCGCATATTCTTCTTTCAAAAGTTCGTGCCGGCGACGAAATAGATACTATTGCCAGCATTACAGATCCTCTGGCAGCGGGTATTTTGCAAAATCTGCCAGACGCGGCACAGTTCAAAGACGCAAACTACGTAACCCTCTATCGCCTGAATGATTTAGAATACGCCGACAACAACAAAGTCATTTTGCGAACGCGCGAAATGATACAAATTCTCAAAGAACCCGGCCTCGACATGGCCAATCAGTCATTTTATTACTACACTGACCGTGAAAAATGTGAACTTGAATACGCACACACATATTCACCTAATGGGCGCGTTTACCACGTAACCGACGATGCGATATCAGACGAAGCTCTATTATCAGGAACTCCCGAATACGCCAGAATAAAAAAAATAAAAACGGCGCTTAAAAAAGTGGATATCGGCAGTATTATCGACTACAGCTTTACCCGAACTCTCTCGGATGTAAACGAAATCAATCCTTTCACGCTCAGCAGCACTTTCGGAGAACGGGAACCGGTATTGCACGAAGAACTTTCCGTTACTTTTCCCGAATCTTTGCAGTTGAGCAAATTGCAGATGCAGTGGCCGGTAGAAAACCCGCCCAAATTTCTTGAAAAATCAGAAAAAGGCAAAAAAAACTGGAAATGGATTTTTTCTGACCCTAAAGGATTTATTCCTGAACAGAACATGCTGCCTACCAGCAGAATATTCCCCAGAGTCATAGTTTATCAACCGTATAACTGGGCAACAACCTCGCAAATGCTTGCAAAAGCATATAAAGAAGCAGAACCCTCCCAGGAACTTCTTAATGAATTTATCGCCAAGGCCCAGCTTTCGGACTCGATGAATCAATATGCACGGGTTGCAAAACTCTATGATGTCATCAATAAAGAAATAAGAAACGTGGGCATGAGCGTTGCTCAGATGGGCACCTTTAAACCCGTTGCGGCTGACATCACACTAAAAAAGAAATATGGCAACAATCAGGCATGCCTTGCTCTGCTGCATTATGCGCTCAAAAAAATAGGCATTGAATCTTATCCGGGGTTCTGCTCAGGGCGCCGTGAAATTGCAACGGTCAAAGATCATGCGACTCTGGGTCTGACTGATTATGCGATTTTGAAAGTGATAATTGACGGCAGGTCATTCTACACAGATGGCGGTTCTATATATCTGCCTTTTTCAGCCATCTCCACAGGCATTCAAGGCGCAATCGCAGCCTTTCATGACCCAGAAAAAGCGGCTTTCTTTTTTGAAGAACTCCCTAGACAAACCTATGACTGGAACAGATTTGACCGCACAGTAATGGTAAAAATTCTCGAGAACGGCTCAATGGATGTACAAGAATCTCTCAATTATCGTGGACCTTACGAATCAGGCATTAGAGAGCTCAAGTCAATAAAAGAAAAAGAAAAACAGAATTACGCCGAACGAAGAGTTAAGCGGGTACATCCCAATGCCATCCTCAAAAGCTTCGGCATGTCTGACATGAATGATTTGAACGCTCCGGCAGTTCTGACTCTGCATTATACTATCCCAGAAGCCGCTCAGATGGCCTCAGACAAAATAATGACCTTTACCAATTTCTGGGTTAATTATCAGTCAAGTTCCGCCAGCCTGGCAACCCGAACCTACCCGATGCAGTATTGGGCCACAGAAGAAAACCAGCAGACCATTACGTTCGAGTTGCCCGACAACTATGAATGGGTCAACTGGAATCGCCAATATCAGCATATTTCGCCAGATCTGATATTTATGTCAAACATAAACCAGAACGGAAAAAAGTTGATATATGCAGACCGTTTTGTCGCCACAGCCGATGAATTTTTGAGCGATGCAGCCTACCAGAATTATCGACAGTGCATTCTTACCATGAGTGAGCTGGCCAATCAGTGGATAATTCTGGAAAAGACCGAGTCGGCCAAAGCAGAAAGCCGGACTGAAGAGCCCGCAAAACAAGCCTCAGCGACCATAAAATTGCAGGAAACAGAAAAAAATCAGGAAA
The DNA here is from genome assembly GCA_009928855.1 of Erysipelotrichia bacterium. Lineage (GTDB taxonomy): Bacteria > Muiribacteriota > Ozemobacteria > Ozemobacterales > Ozemobacteraceae > Rifleibacterium. The sequence goes on from SABV01000097.1 coordinate 4,866, forward strand.
AAACACAAGATTGACAATGCTTTTTGTCGAACGCTTCTCTGCACAGCTGGCAATATGGCTCTCTCTGATCATTTTGCCGGCTGTTTATTTTTTAAACGAAACAGGCGCGATCTTAGCCCTTTTCGTAGCATCGGCAACCGGTGCGATATTTTACGGATTTTCGCTATATAGAGACAAAACCAGTTTTACGGCAGAATTCAGAACCATTGTTTTTCTGCTGGCAACCTGGTTATTTCTGGCAGGCAGGGCGAGTCTGGCTTCTATAGACAGCTCTACCTCATGGCCGGTGTTTATAAAAGTAGTGGCGTTGTCACTGTTTACCCTGGTTGTAGCGTTGGCCCTTAAAAGCGTCGGTAGCACAGTAATTTTTAAAACAGCATGCTGGGCAGGCATCATTCACGGGATCATAGCCATTCAGGAATACATTGAAGCACCGCCGATTCCTGCAACCTGGCTGGACCCCGCCATGCGCACGTTTTTCAAAACAAGGTGTGCAGGCATATTCACTGACCCCAACATCTTTGCTGCTTTTTTATCGGTTGTCTTTCTGCTTTGCGTGGGGCAGCTGATCATTGCCAATAGTCTTCAGCAAAGGTGCCTGGCAACAATCTCTATATTGCTTTCGGGCACAGCGATAATGACCACTCTCAGCAGAGGCTCCTGGATAGCTCTGAGCGCCGGCATTTTAGTGCTCATGTTCTGTGCTTTTATTTACAGAAAAACGATAATTCACGCAAATAAAATATTACTGGCAGTTGCAGGCTTGATCATGCTCATTGTTTTTCTGGCAGGACCTTTTAAAATGCGACTTCTAAGCATTACCAAACCTTCAGACATGACTTTTGCCCAGCGCACCCTGATTAACCGCGGAATTTTTGCATCAATTGGGCGTTTTCCGATCGCCGGGCATGGGCTGCATACTTTCAATCAAATTTATCCCAAATACAGAATAGTGGGTGGCGATTACCCGATGAATGCCCATAACGAATTTTTGCACAGCATGCTGGAAACCGGGTATCTGTCTTCTCTGCTTCTGGCGTTTATATGCATGTGGCTTGGCAAAACCGCCTGGTCGGCAATAAAAAAACATGGCATAGAGCCCGCCGTTTTTGCAGCTGCATTTCTCTCTCTGTTTGTCCATAATCTGAGCGGCTTTTCTTCGCGAATTTTGCCAACATCTCTGCTGATAGCCTTTTGCGCTGGCGGAATTCTGGCATTCTCTTTTAAAAACAACCTCTGCAGACCGGCGGCCGTTACCTTCAAAAATGGAATGGCAGCGTTACTGATTGCTGCGGGTATTTTTACCCTGTGGCAGGGGCTACGCATAACGGCCCTGCAAAATAAGATTATTGAAGCAAACAAACTACTGTATGACCCTAATCCACAAGCGGCTCTTGTATTGCTTAACCAGATTCTGCTAAATGATCCTGCCAATTCAATAGTCTGTTCAATGCTTTCGTCAGCACAGGTTAAACTTGGCGATCTGCCGGCAGCAATAAATGCTCTGCAGAAAGCCATCAGTCTTAACGATCAGGAAGCACTTTTTCATATTAATCTCGCAAGACTGCAAACCCTGAACGAACCGGAAGCGGCCGAAAAATCTTATATAGCGGCGTTGCAACTTGATCCGGCATCGGAGCTCTACCGCCTTGAATATGCAAGATTTTTACTTACACAAGGGCGCAGAGCAGAGGCATTGAATCAACTCAATATCGCCCTGTCGTATTCCCCTGGTTTTCACCAGGTCTATACCAATTACCTCGTCATTGAAAAACTGAAAAAAGAGCTCGAAACAACCGCGAACTGATTTTTTATTCACGAGTATTGAAGCATTTGCCGATATTATCACTGAATTATGACTCATAGAATAATAAAGGCAACAATCCTTCTCATTCTGCTTTTGCCAGCAAACCTGCTGGCAACGATGGATTTCATTTTCGAAGAAAGCATATCGCAATCTCTGGCAAAAATGGAATCGCTTTACTCGGGCGGGAAATGGGACGAAGCAATGAATGTGGCGCGAGGTGTAATCAAAGATGCCCCGCGTGATCACCCCGCTGCCAGAAGAGCCCACGACCTAATTATACTCTCTATTGATGCACGTAACCGCGAAATTATTGCAAATCAGAATCGTGAGCAACAAAAAAAGCATGAAAATACAGCCCAGGAACTCATTACTGAGGGCAGCAAACAGTTAACGGACAAAAACTTTTCTGGAGCTGCAGAAAGCTTCTCAAAAGCGGTCAAGCTTCATTCTGGTGATGCTCAGAGCTATTTTTTACTGGGCTATGCAAATCTTAAAGCTGGTAAACATAAAGAAGCCTACCAGGCCTTACGTCATTGTCTTAAGCTCAACCCTGCGCACTCGCGAGCTCTTTTTCATATAGCTGGCTTGAGTTACAAATTCAATCATGGCAGTGAAGCCGAAAATTACTCAGCCAGACTGATTGAAACGATCGAAAAGAAGCTTGGCGAATACAAAGACATTTTTCTTGATCAGCGCACAAAGGGTCTTAACGACAAAGCCGTGGCAACTGCCAGAAGAATGGCGGCTTTGCGCAACAATCTCGGGCAGGCTTCGTTTATGCATGGCGTTCTGGCGCAAAAACGCAAAGATTATCGAACCGCGATTGTATCATTTGAACGCGCCACCAAGCTGAACCCATCTTTGGCAGAGAACTGGTTTTATCTCGGCAGCTGCTTTTTGCAATTGAAAGTATATCATCAAGCAAGCCTGGCGCTGGAACAATCAATTTTTATAAAGGAAACCCTCCTGAAAGAACTTTCCACAAATGCCGGTCGCCTTCTTGACGCGGGTAAAAGCGATGAAGCGGTAGAAGCCGAATTGAAAACCCGCAAACTGAAAGAAGAAATCGCTCGCTCACTTTATGTTCTGGCGATTACCAATGGCAGAAAAAAAGAAACGGACACGGCGATCAGAAATATAGAAAAAGCCCTGGAAATGAAGCCTGACTTCGTGCAGGGTCGTTATACCAGAGCCATTTTGCTGGCCGAAAAAAATTATCTGGAAGAAGCTCTCACAGAAATGCGGCAGGTGCTTAAAGACTGCCCGCCTAAAAGCGAACAGGCCAGAAAAGCCATAAAGACAATCACGCTCTTGATGGATCAAATAGCCAGGCGCGATAGCCCCGGTGAAGTTGCAACTGCAGAAGCTCCAGCAAAAATGGTAGCAATAGAACAATACGTGAAAGACATGCCAGGCATAGGCGGGAAAACAGCTGAAACCAGGCTGGAAGATGTTTTTCCCAAACTGCGTGAAATCAACACCCTCGTTAAAATGCGCAATCATGCAGAAGCAGTTCGACGCCTTCTCTATCTGCGCACCCAATACCCAGACATCGCTGACATACACGCCATACTTGGTCATTGTTACATGGAAATGGGCCGTCTAAACGATGCTGCAAAATGCTTCGAACAGGCTATAAATCTGCAACCAGGACACGCAGAGGGTCTCAACGGACTGGCCTACATACTCGCAACAAAAGAAGAAAAACTCGACATGGCATTGCAATACGCGAACCAGGCCATAAAAATCGAGAGCTTAAGAGCCGAATTTCATCACACTCTCGGGTGGGTATTCTTTAAAATGGGCGAAGTGCAGAAGTCGATTTCTTCATTTGCCAAAGCCCTTGAATTAAAACCAAATTATCTGCTTGCCAGGTACAATCTTGGTCTGGCCAATTACATCATGCAAAATTATAAAACTGCAATCGACATGTTTGAAGGCGTTCTGGCAATCAATCCGACCCATCACAAAGCACTGCTCTTCAAGGCAATCAGTCAGGCAAAAACCCAGAACGCCGAAGAAGCATTAAAAGCTCTCGAAATTTTGCGCAGCAAGCTTACCGACGAATCTGTTCTGGCAAAGGTTGTCGGGGATTTGCATGCACGCATTAAACTTGCTCACGAGCGACACACCGATCTGCCAGTACCAGAAATAAAATCACCGGCACCGATAGAAAAACTGATGGCTGAAGCAGCCGAATTCAGGGCCAAGGGCTTGGTCACAAGAGCCAAAGAAAAGTATCTTGAATGCCAGCGCCTGGCACCAGAAAGATTCGAGCCCCATTTTGCCCTGGGCGAAATGTATGCGGTCGCCGGGTTGAATACTCCGGCTCTGGCTTCATGGGAACGTGCAGAAAAACTGAATGCAGGGTATTTTCCACTCGAGATGAATCTTGGGAAAATGCATCACAAGCTTGGTAAGCCTGACAAAGCACGTGAATATTTCAACCGTGCCCAGGCTTTACGCGAAACCGATTCTGAGCCTCGTTATTATCTTGGCCTGCTGGCTTATGAAGAAAAGCGCTTTGAGTCAGCAGAAAGCTATGCGCTGGCAGCACTGCGCCTCAAGCCCGATTATTTTAAGAGCATGGCACTGCTTGGCATGGCAAGAATACGCCTCAATCGACTTAAACCAGCCAGAGACATTTATGAAACTCTCTATGCTAAAGCTCCAACAGATTCTTCTATTAAAAGACACGCGCGCAAAAAAATATGGGAAATTACCAGAATGATGGCTCCAGCGCAATATCCGTCAGTTGAAGATGCCATGGAAGTTAAAAATCAGATGGTTAAAAAAGTCTCAGAAAGCGGCGAGATTGGCAATTTAAAGCCTTTGGCAACCGAAGAAAGTGCTCTTGCCGAATATGGACGCAACACAATGACCATTGAAGACAAAATGTGGGTTCTTAAACAGCTTGAAAAGTTCGGCTCCATCTCGACCCCCACTCCATCTGCACCTCTTAGAAAAGAGGCAACCGCAAAAACGCTTACCAGTAAAGAAAAACAGTGGGTAGCCAAAAAGATGCAGGGGTTTGGGTCTCAAAGCAGTCGTTATGCACTGCCGGCAGAAATGAAAGCAGACAAATACTCGCTCAAGGTCACCGAAAAACCTTTAACAAGAACTGCCGACAAATCTGACGATCTTGTCAGAAGCGCAATTGAATACGCAGAAAAGGGCTTTATCAGCAAAGCGATTGAAGAATTTGAAAAAGCAAAAGCTATTTCTCCTGATAATCTCGAAAATCTTCTGAATCTTGGCTTCATGCACACTATTCAGGGTAACTTCAAAAACGCTTTTGAAGCATACGCCCAAGCAAGCGTGAGTCATCCCAGAGAACCGCTTGTCAGGCTTGCACTCGGCAACTTATACTGGCTGGGAGGGCAGGCTGAAAAAGCAATAGAGCAATGGCGTCTTATAAAAGGCAGCTTTAAACCAGATCAGGAATTCAATATTCTAAAAAAATCAGAGCGGATATGGCAGCGTATGCTCGAAATCGACCCGCTTGATGCCGATGCTCACTCTAACCTGGGGCTGGTATATATGTTCTCAGGTGAACTGCAGAAATCATTAGCAGAGTTTCAGGCTGTCAGCAAGCTTGACCAGAAAAGCAAAGAACATGAGTTTTACCAGGCACAGATATATGTTCTGCTCTACATACAAAAAAGCAACAGCAGTCACCGCAAAGCCGCAGAAAAACTTCTGGCAGAACTCGTCAAGGGTACCGAATCATTTCCACATTCAGAAAGGCTGAAAGAATTTGTTGCCAAGCTCTAGTAAAAACTTCATATCTGTTCTAACAACAAGCTTCAGGCTGGCATCTTTGCTGATGTTGCTCATGATTATGCCATGCAATGCCGAGCCACGGGGAGTAAGCTTTTCAGACTATGAAATCTATTCTCTTTCTGACTACAAAACACAGGCAAAGCCAGACAAAAGTGTTCTTAAACCGTCGCCTCGAAATGCCATTAATGACGAGGGCATGGGCGGTTTTTTTATAAGCAACACAGCCGATAAGATGGAACCGGGGCAAATGGTTTTAAGTTCACGCTACAAGTATCACGAACTTACATCAAGCCGCGGCACAAGCTTTCACTCTACAGAAAGCGGATCAGTATCGTCTTTTGAAACTTCAATAAACTGGGTAGGCGACTGGGCTGAATGGGCAATCACCGTTCCCCTGCATAAATGGGAACTCAGCGCACCGCGCACGTTTGGTGGCTATGCCAGTGAAAACAGCGGCCTTGGCAATATGAAGCTTGGCTGGAAAGCCACCTATTTGAGAGATCACAGCTACTACCGTTTCGCTTACGGAGCCATGATGAGTATCACCACCGGCAACCCTGACCGAATGCTACCGGCGGGCTCAAAAAACAGTGATGAGCTTAAACTTTTCGGTTGTGTAACAACAAACGAAACAGATCGCGCTTCAGCCAATCTCGAACTTGGCACAATTATAGACTCAGAAGGCGAAGATGACAGATTTTTATACCGTCTTGGCATGAGTTATGAAGCCACAGAGCACGCTTCCATAATCGGTGAAATCGCGGGCGAAGTTCTTGGGGGCGATGATAAAGACACGCTCGATCTGGTCATTGGCATCAGGTTAGCCCCAACCAGCACATTAACACTGGAGCTGGCCTATTACAGAAACTTGAGAACATACAGGCTTTATGGCTGGGATGACCAGTTACAGGCAGGCTACACGCTTAAATGGTAAAGTCGATCAGCGAACTCTTTTTTTGAGTTCTGCTATCATTTCCTGGGCAACAGCCCATTCTCTGGAGTTTGCAGGAGCCTTGGCGAAGATTTTTTCAAAGCGGGCAAGAGCCATTTTTCCGGCTTCCTGATCTCCTTTGAGCAGCAACATATCTGTGTAAGCATTTGCGCTTTTCATCAAAAGCCGCAGATCATCGGGAGCGGACGAAAGCCCCGCCTCAAGCACAGCGGCAGCATCACCGGGTCTGCTTTCACGACTTAGACGGTCAGCCTCTTCGATTATCTGATCAACAGTCATACGTTTGAGTACGTAGTCACTCGGGCGGGCATCCTGCCCAGAAGTGGCTGGCAATTCAGGCACAGCTTCAGTCTGAGCGGTAGATGTTCTGGCAGTCTTTGCGGCAGCAATTGCGTCTGCACGCTCTTTTTCTTTTGCAGCGCGTTCAGCCAGTT
>SABV01000098.1 GCA_009928855.1 Erysipelotrichia bacterium
GCATCTTCGAGAGTGCGATTTAGTCTTTCGTGTTCTATGGGGAGTTTCATGTTTTTGTCTGGTCTATTCTAAGCTATTTCTGGTGCATCTGGCTATCAGATTTAATCTCTGCCCGACTCGCATGTTTCAACGGCCGCAGGATTCATAGAGAACTTAACACGTAAAATTCTGTTTCCCTTAATTTCAGTTATCTGGAAAGAGCCCTGTGGCTCTTCCAATGTTTCGCCACGCTGCGGAATTCTACCAAGTTTTTCAAGAACAAACCCGCCAACCGTTTCAGAATCATCATAATCCAGCTCACAATTGAGCTCTGCCTCAAGATCACTGATGCTGAAACGTGCATCTACGCTATAAACATAGTCATCAATGCGAGTCAGGGGCGCCTGTTCGTCAAGATCATACTCATCAACAATTTCACCAACAATCTCTTCAAGAAGGTCTTCAATGGTTACAAGCCCTGAGATGCCGCCATACTCGTCAACTACGAGCGCCAGATGCTGTTTGCGTTTCTGAAATTCGCCAAGCAGATCATCCAGTTTTTTTGTTTCCGGAACAAAAAATGGTGGGCGCAAAAGCTTGAAAAGATCATAAGATTCACGTATCTCGTCAAGTTTTATTAAGATATCTTTGACATAAAGAATGCCAAGAACCTTGTCAATGCTGTTGTCATAAACAGGAAACCTCGAATGGCCATCTTCGCGAACAAATTTGAGCAGTTCGTCAAGCGACGTACTTATAGGCATGGCAATAATATCTGGACGAGGTACCATGACTTCCCTTACAAGGGTATCGCCAAATTCAAAAACCGAACTTATCATCTCTTTTTCGTCATGCTCAATAATGCCGGCCTCTTCGCCAAGAGTAAAATAGTTATCAATTTCTTCTACCGAACTGCTAGAACCAAGAAGACTGTTCCAATCAGCGTATCTTGGTAAGGTCTTTTGAAAAAACCAGATAATAATGGCTGAAAATGGGTATAAAAGCAGCAGAAAAAAACGCAAAGGCTTTATAACAAGTCGACAATAAGCATAGGCGCCAAAAAGAGCAACTGTTTTAGGTATAATTTCGCCAAACAGAAGTAACACAATTGTCATCAGCAATGAAACTACGACAACACAGCTGACAACCGTTGATTTTGCAATGATTACATCCCAGGCAGGAAGAGAAACAAATAAAAACCCTACGGCAATAGCTGTTGCCATAACTTTTGCCAGATTTTTTCCCATCAGCAACGAAAGCAAGAGCCGTTGTTTGTCAGACAACACCTTGAGAATTTCAGAGGCTTTCAGATCACCTTCAGACTCAATCTTCTTAAGTCTGAGCAGTGATAAAGAAAAAAAGGCAGTTTCGGCAGAAGAAAAAAAAGCTGCCAGAAAAATACAACCAAAAAATAAAATACCCGCAACCGGATCGTCCATAATTTAAATCATTCCTGCATTCAAAAAATCTTTGTTTCAGTCATTTTCGCTGGCACGCTTGATAAGCGGTGCCGGACTTTCACCTTCAATACAGCTTAAAAACTGCTTTTCACATAAATGTCTGAAAATAGAAATTTCTCGGTCCCTCATCTGTTTCCGTTCAAGCTTTTGCCCATGGTCGTAACCATGCAGATGCAATAATCCATGAATCAGTAAAAAAACTATTTCAAGCACACAGGGGTGCTTAAGACTTTCAGCTTGCCTGGCAGCTGTTTCTGTGCTGATAACTATATCGCCCAGCAATCTTATTTCGGGCTCAAAATTTTCTTCATCAATAGGAAAAGACAATACATCGGTAGGTTCATTTTTGCCGCGATAATCATTATTGAGCTTCTGAATAAAATCATCATCGCAAAAAACAACCGATAACTCAGCGTTTTCGGGTGAAGCCTCAAATTTCATAATTTCAACCGCTACATTTTTGATAAAATCCAGATCGATAGACATCTGCTCCTGGCGGTTACTGATCAACACTTCCATCGGAAGCCCCCTTAGGCTGGTTTGATAATTTTCCGGGATAATCTATTCTTCCATGGTACATTGAAGTCAAAGCTCTGACGAATATCTGCTCTATTTTTTCAATATCTTTGAGAGTAAGATCGCTTTCATCAAGCTGATTCTCATCATTCAATTTATGCTCAATAATTTTTTCTACCAGTCCTTCTATCTTGCTGTGAGTATGCTGCGGCAGAGTTCTGGCGGCTGCTTCAACAGAGTCTGCAAGCATAAGAATAGCAGCTTCCTTTGTCTGAGGTTTGGGACCAGGGTAGCGGAACCGCTCCTGATTGACCTCTTCGCCGTCCTTGAGTTTTTTGGCTTCTTCGTAAAAATAACTGATAAGCGTAGTTCCGTGGTGTTGAGAGAGTATGGCAAGAACACGTTCAGGCAATCCGTATTCACGGCCAAGGTCAATGCTGTCTCGTATATGCCCGATAAGGATCAGACTCGACATGTAGGGTGTGACCTGATCATGTCTGTTTTCGTCAGCCTGGTTCTCGGCAAAATACATGGGTCTTCTGATTTTGCCGATATCATGAAAATAGGCACTAATCTTCGTTAACAAAGGGTCAGCGCCAATACCGTTGGCAGCAGCCTCTGCAAGAGTTGCTACAGCAACGCTGTGCTGATAAGTGCCCGGAGCTTCTTCCGCAAGTTTACGGAGCAAAGGCTGTGACAGATCGGTGAGTTCGAGCAGCCTTGAAGTAGTAGCCAGCGAAAAGAAGCTTTCCATATATGGTAAAACGCCATTCGCGAGAATACCAGAAAGGATGCCATTTAAAAACCCGAAACCGGTATAAGTAAGAATTTGTCTAAAATCCATCGTTGCAAAACTTTCAGAATCAAGCAACAGAAAAGCCAGCACAGAAATACCGCTTGCCAGACCAATCTTAAGCCCGGAAGTGCCGATAAGGCTTCTCAAATCACTTGATCTGGTGGCCGATCGCCAGGCCAGAATGCCGGCAATTGCGCCAAACAAGCTTATAACGACAAATCTTACATTTGATTCAGCAACAACAAACATCATCAAGCCAAGAAGAAAAATATGAAACATGGCCAATGAACAGTCAAGCAACATGGTCATTAGCAATGCAACCGTTGGCAACGGCGTCAGAAGTATAGACAGATAGGGCTTGTCAAAAGCAACTCCAAGAGCATAGGCGGTCTTGGCTAAGGCCAGAGTAGCAAGAAAAATGACGGCCAGAAGTTTATAATTTTCAACATTGTCGATAACGTTTTTGTCTTCCAGTCTGAGGAATACGAGAGAGATTACCACGATGAGAATCGTCAGCAAAAGGTTGCCCATCAGAGCAAGCACCTTGTTTTTCTTCAACTGGCTGGCTATTTTTTTCATGACGAAATAATCGTCAGATGTGACTATAAGGCCTTCTTCAACTATTTTTTGCCCTTTTTGAAAAGTTCTTTTAACCGGCTGAATCGACCGAGCGGCGGCTTCACGCCTCTGGCGCGTCAATTTGTCGTCTTCTATGGCGTTAATCATGATGGCATTGCGTATCATAGATGTCATGATCTGCTTAAAAGCAGCACTTTCAGGATACGCTTCGACCAGCGTGCGCACTTCTAACCTTATCATTTCAAGATTCTGGGAAGAAATCACCTTCTGACTGAGATTAACGAGAATTCTTCGCGAAACGGTTTTCAGTTTCTCTATCTGCGAAATTCTCAAAGTCCTCAATTGCACAAGCTTTTCGGGTTCGAGAAGGGCATCAGCAGGAAAATATGATGCAATAAGGTTTTGAGATGGCTCTGAAGGCGAAAGTTTTTTGAATTCGTCGTAAAAAAGCGTCAAGGTATAAAGCTGCTGGTCATACCTTTCGAGCATTTTTTCTTCAGCCTGCTCAATCGGGGTATAAACAGGCTGAATTTTTTCCATTTCAAGAGCTCTCAATTCAGCGGTTTTCAGTTCATCAACAAAACTTATTGCCCGGGGGCATCTGATTGTTTTTGGCGCCGGCTTGCCCTCCATCACATCGGGAGTGAATCCAGTCGGGTCAATGACCAGAATCAGAACCATTGCGACAAAAAATAAACCAAGCCTTGCCAGAAAAGATTTTTGCCATCTGGCTGGCACATTCAACCATTCAAGAAAACTTGAAAGCAATACGCTTGTCTTTTCGCTCACTTTTTATCTTTTTCCCTGTTTTGATAAGCATCAAAAGCATTGATAATTCGTCTTACCACTTCATGTCTTATCACGTCTTCAGCAGAAAGATCAATAAAACAAACAGATTCAACTTCACCAAGAATCGCATCGAGGGTAAGAAGCGATGAATCAGAAAATTTCGGCAGATCTATCTGGGTATGATCACCGGTAACAACCATTTTAGAACCATATCCAAGGCGCGTCAACACCATGCGCATCTGCGGCAATGTCGTATTCTGCGCCTCATCAAGCACAACAAAGGCCTCGTTAAAAGTTCGACCGCGCATATAAGCCAGTGGGGTAATTTCAATAACTCCCTGGCGCAAATACTGCTCAAACTTGCCCATTCCGATAAATTCCTGCAAAGAATCATAAAGCGGGCGAAAATGTGGATCAACCTTTTCTTTTAGATCTCCGGGAAGATATCCCAGGCTTTCACCGGCTTCTACCACAGGGCGCGAAAGAATGACACGGGTGACTTTTTTTTCTTTGAGCGCCTTTATAGCCATTGCCGTGGCAAGATAGGTTTTTCCGGTGCCTGCAGGGCCTCGGGCAATAGTAACCGTATTCTTTTCTATTGCATCGACGTAATCCTGCTGATTAAAGGTCTTAGGCCTTATAACCTTGCCGCCGAAGCTGGATATTAATTCTGAGAATGGCATACGTTCATTATTAATGCGCGACACAACTGCGTCAGTTGCAAATTGGCTAAATAAGCGTTTCATTTCAAGAGAATCCACGATCTCATGCTGTTCCAGCCTGTGTTTAAGAATTTCAAGAAACCTCTTAACCAGGCCGATTTTTTCGCCAGGACCTTCGAGAATCAGGCAATTTCCGCGGGCTTTGGCAATAATATCAGGAATAAGCCTTATCAGCTTCAGACCATTCTCGCTGCCGGCACCGAAAATATGCCGTGACACCTCATCAGAGAGTTCCAGGCGCTCCTGCTCAAGCATCATAAATTGTTGCTCCCGGATTCTGGTGCAGCGACAGGGGCAAACAATTCAGAAAAATCATTGTCAACTCTTTCAAGAGTAACTTTTCCAAAACCACCAGACTGGAACCTTTTGATAACGTCAGTTGCAGCTCTTTCAATATCCGGCTCGCCACCCTTGATACAAAAATTCATTCTTCTGGCATAGTCGATAATGAAGCGATCATAATTAGAACCGGCCTCGATAAAGCCCGGTAAAATTCGCTGACTTGAGGCCCTGATTAATATGTCGCAAAGCGTTCTGCCCTGGCTGTAGGTATCTTCATCCTTGCCGGGAATTGTGTTGATAAGCCTTAAAATATCACCGCGCCGCAAATTGCCATAATCAAGGACGCCTGGCAGATCAAGAAGTTCCAGTTCGCCAGAAAGCTTTATCCATTGAATGCTGCGCGTCACACCGGGCATATTGGCTGCGCGTGCAGCACTTCTGCCGGCAAGAGAATTAATAAGCGTCGATTTGCCAACATTTGGAATGCCAATGACCATAACTCGCCTGACTTTTCGAGCGGGCGGCTTTTGCCCGGGTTTTGGCGAAAAAGCAACCGCCATGATTATTTTGGCAAGATTTTTTACCGAACTGCGATCACGACAGTCGATTGACACGCAAGTACGGCCTTCGCCGTTAAATCTATTGATCCATTTTGCGGTTTCGCCGGCATCAGCAAGATCCGATTTAGCAAGAGCTATGACCGAACTTTTTCCCAGACGGTCTATGAAGCCTTTGAGCCTCGACCCGTCAGGTATGCGAGCGTCAACAAGCTCAACAATAACGTCGACCACGGGTAAAAAATGGTCGATAGACTTGAACGCTTTCTTGATATGGCCAGGAAGTTCTTTTTTCATTTTTAATTAAAACCACGATTGGGCGGGCACTTCGAAAGCCTTTCATCAGCCTTCATGACTTGCCGGTTGTTCCGGGTGTAAAGAATGCGGAAAGCTCCTGATGGGGCTGGTTCTGTTGAGAGGCAGGTAATTGAAAACAGCCTGTCCTTTAAGGTTAGCGAGAGGCATAGGGCCCCAGAATCTGCTATCAGAGCTATTATTTCGATTATCACCCATAACAAAGAGTGAATCTTCAGGCACCACAGTTGCAAAATCAGACAGGGGCGGCTCGGCAATATATGGTTCGTTAAGAGCTACCCCGTTAATTGCGACAACGCCATCTTCAATATCAATATGATCCCCTGGCAGACCGACCACACGTTTGATATAGTCTTTGGGAGGAGCTGTCATATCGGGGTTGGGATAACGAAATACCACGATATCACCACGTTCTGGCATTTTCAGCCATATACGCGGAGCAAAAGGAACACGGCCATCAAGCGAAAGATCGAAAACATAAGCAAAACGGCTTACCAGAATTCGGTCGCCGCCACGCTCAAGCTGCCCGGAAAACGGATTGCGTTTTTCGCCGAGCAATGTCGGTTCCATGCTTCCGGTGGGAATCCAGAAAGCTTGAACGACAAGACTTCTTATAAGTATTGCCAGAAAAAAAGCGATAAAGATAGTCTCGTTCCATTCTCGAAACGAGCCCTTATAATGCAACTCAAAATGCCGGCTATCTAAAACGACACCGGCGGAGTCAACGGCTTTGATAAAAAGTCCATTGACTCCGTTGTGCAGTTTAAGATCAGTCCGGAATCGACCACGAGCGACCGATTCAACAACGCTGACAGATGTCTTTTTTTTTAAAGCCGGCCTGTAAGTCTGTTCGATAGCTATCTGAACAGAATCACAAGCTTTGCCGCTTAAACTGCCTGAAAGTTGAAGCTCAGATTCAGCGAGAACTTCATCAAAATCAAGCGCTTCCAGCGGAATCACCTGTTCGCCGTAGCGAATCGACAAATCGTGTATAAAAACCCCGACACACTTGTCGGGACTAACTGATTCTTGCAAGATCAAGCTTTATCCTTGGCAAAAATTTTGTCTTTAACGCGGGTCTTTTTGCCAACTCTGTCGCGCAGGTAATACAGTTTGCCACGGGCAACCTTACCACTGCGAAGCGTAGTTATCGAAGCAATAGTCGGTGAGTGCAGCATGAAAGTTCTTTCGACGCCGACGCCATAAGAGATCTTTCTAACGGTGAAATTTTCTCGCAGACCACAGTAGCGTCTAGAGATAACAACACCTTCAAAAGCCTGAAGACGTTCTTTTTCACCTTCACGGACCTTGATTTCAAGGCGAACTGTATCGCCCGGCAGAAAAGAAGGTATTTCCTGCTTGTTCTTCTGATAGCCTCTTTCAACACTTTCGATTACGGGATTCATGTATAAAACTCCTTCCGGAATGATTTCAACTAGTTTTTCTGCTCTGACAGAAGCAAACTTTGTAAAGCCTCTCTGTCTTTTTCTGACAGATTTGCGGCCGCGAACACATCTGGTCTGCTGACTGCCGTAGTCAACAAGGACCGACAATGTCTAAATTTTTCAATATGCGCATGATTGCCATCCTGTAATACCTTTGGCACTTTCAGGCCTTCCCATGCTGCAGGTCTGGTATACTGCGGGTGATCAAGAAGCCCCTCATAGAAGGAATCTTGTTCAACCGACTCATGACTGCCCACTGTGCCGGGAATCATGCGAGAAACAGCATCAACAACGGCCATAGCCGCTATTTCGCCACCGGTTAACACATAGTCGCCGATAGACAGCTGTAAATCAAACTCATGAACGATTCGTTCATCGAATCCTTCATATCTGCCACAGACAAGGATAATCCGCTCAAAACCAGCAAGTTCTTTTACGAGCGTCTGATCAAGAGGCAAACCCTGAGGCGTCAACCCGATTACCGGGGCAGAAGACCCAAGTCTGCGAACATCCCTCAGGCAGGCTACCAGGGGCGCCGGTTTAAGAACCATGCCCGGACCGCCGCCAAAAGGCGTATCATCCACTGTTCTGTGTCGACCATCACCATACTCACGCAGCTGATGAACAACTATTTCAATAAGGCCGTTTCTGATGGCCGACCCGAGAACACTTTCGTCAAATATTTTGTCAAAGACCCCAGGTAACAAAGTTACGATGTCTACCCGCATTTCACTCTACCGGAATGTGGAACGAAAGGGGTTCAGCAAGCCTTACAGTCTTGGCGCCACGATCCACAGATTTGATGAAGACCTTTCTGAAAGGCACCATAGCCTCAACAGAATCTGTTGACAGCACCAGAATATACGGACAGGGAACCTCAGATTCAAGCTTTAAAACCTTACCGGCAAGCTTGCCATCCGGCGACAACACTGTCATCCCTTCGAGCTCATCAGCGTAAAAATCAGAGTTCCCTCTTAATTTTTCTCTTTCAGAGCGCGGAACAACAAGCATTGCATTCACAAAGGCAGCGGCAGTATCACAGTCGTCAGCCCCTTCGAACTTGAGATCAATGGCAGTATCGGTGAAGTGATCCCGCCATTCGCTGACAACCACAGGCTCTGGTTCGCCAAACCTCTTCTGAACAAAAACTCTCGTGCCAGGCTTAAACCTTTCAGGAAAGTCAGTAAGAAGACCAATGCGTAACCAGCCGTGCAATCCGACAGTTCTGCGCACTTTACCAACAGCGATCCAGGAATCTTCGGTGTTTTCAGAAGTTCCCGCCGCTTTGAGTCGCACTACTTCAGATTTAGACATTTTACTTACCACATCTGCAACTGGCCAAACATTAAAGTCAGACCAGTTCCATGATTACCTTTTTAGTGCCGGTGTTTGCAGAAGATCTGATGATGGTCCGCAAAGCATTTATAGTTCTGCCTTTTTTGCCGATTATCTTGCCTGCATCTTCGGGGTTCACCTGAACCTCGAATACGACAGTACCATCTCCTTCGATCGGAGTGATGATCACTTCGTCAGGATACTCGACAAGGGCCTTCACCAGTCTTTCCAGCATTGTCTGTGCAGTCTGGGTCATTTATTAACTCCAATAACTCCGCACCATCAGGCGCGCTTGGTCCATACCAGTTTTACAGAGCCATTTTCAGCTTTCTGCTGAGTTTTTACGATACCCTTCTGGCGAAGAATATTTTTAACAGTCTCGGTAGGAACTGCGCCCTGATTGAGATACTCAAGAACTGCATCTTCTTTGAGCTCAATATGGCAGGGTTCAGAGAGGGGGGCATACTGTCCAAGATTTTCGAGGGTTATACCATCACGAGTCTTGCGACTGTCGAGAGCTACGATTCTGTAGCAGGGGCGGTGCTTGGTTCCAAGCATTTTGAGTCTGATTGAAACGGCCATGTTAAATAACTCCTTATAATTATATCCAAACCGCTTTCGCGGCGACGATTACATTCCCAAAAATTTAGAGAAGCGACCCTTGCGCTTACCAAGGCTTCCGAGCTGCTTCATCATTTTACGCATTTGTGCAAACTGCTTCAGCAGCTGATTCACATCTTGAATCTCGTTTCCGCTGCCCTTCGCAATTCTTTTGCGTCTTGAGCCATCTATCAGATCAGGCGTATTTCGCTCCTGCTCAGTCATAGAAAGAATAATGGCTTCGAAACGCTTAAACTTCTTGTCATCAAAAGAAAACTCAGAGAGATTTCCAACGGATGAAAATCCGGGAATCATGCCGAGAAGCTGATCAAGAGGCCCCATTTTTTTAATTTGCGTCAGCTGGTAAAGAAAATCATTAAAATTGAAATCCGCTTCAAGAACGCGCTTTTCAATTTCTTTCATTTTTTCTTCATCCATGTGGGCCTGAGCCTTCTCGATAAGAGAAAGAACGTCACCCATGCCAAGGATGCGCTGTGCCATACGCTCCGGATAAAATGGCTCCAATGAAGAAGACTTTTCACCGGTGCCCACGAATTTAACCGGCTTACCCGTAACTTCGCGGATAGAGAGAGCGGCACCGCCTCTGGCATCACCATCAAGCTTAGTCAGAACGATACCAGACAATTCCAGCATTTCATTAAAACTGGTAGCCATATTCACAGCATCTTGACCAGTCATTGCATCAACCACAAGCAGAACTTCATGAGGAGAAGTGGCTTCTTTGATACCCTTCACTTCGGCCATCATCTGCTCATCAATATGCAACCGGCCGGCTGTGTCAATTATTACCACATCATAATCACGGTTTATAGCATATTCAATAGCTTTTTTAGCAATATCAGCGGGTTTTTGCCCGGGCTCACCGATGAAGACTTCCATGCTGAGCTGGTCACCAAGCACCTGCAACTGTTTAACAGCGGCCGGTCGGTAAATATCGCAAGCAACAAGAAGAGGATTCTTCTTTTCGTCTTTGCGCATATGCAGACCCAGTTTAGCGCTGGTAGTAGTTTTACCTGAACCCTGCAAACCAGCCATAAGAATAACTGTTGGCTTTTTTGGGGAAATATTGATCTTTGCCCTGTCACTGCCAAGCAGAACGGTCAATTCATCGAGAACAATCTTGACAACCTGCTGAGTAGGAGTAAGACTTTTCAGTATTTCAGTGCCGACAGCACGTTCTTTGACGCGCTTGACAAAATTCTTGACGACCTTGAAATTCACATCCGCTTCAAGCAGTGCCATTTTCACTTCGTTAAGAGCAAGATCAATATCTTTTTCTGTGAGCTTGCCTGATTTTCGCAACTTGTCGAAAACCGCAGTAAGCTTTTCAGAAAGGCCCTGAAACATCGAGTTGTCTCCTTTTTTGATTCAGCAAAGGCAGAATAGAGGGTTCAGTATATCCCAACCGGAATAATTAGTCAAGATGTATGTACCCCCTTCTGCGAAGAGCTATTTTAGCCCCGAAATATTAGAAGAGAGGCACTTAAAACAGGCTTTTCGTCGTCCTGGCTGGCACGTTATTTTTTTTTAAAAAAAACTAACTGGCGATAAAAGCAAAAAACGGCATCAACAGCGAATACTTAAGCAAAGGAAGACGCAAGCACCACAAATAAAATTCTTTTTTTGTTGACAGGTTTTTTAAAGTATGCCTATATTGCATTCAAATCTCAATTACAAATCAGTAATATCGTTCGCATAAGAAAGGGGTTATCGTCATGCCAAAACTGCTTGAAACTGAAGAAATTAAAATCCTCGCCGCCCAGACCGACTGGGATAACCTTGACGATGAAGAAGAAGAAGAAGAAGAGTTTGAGGACGACGAAGATGATCTTGAAGAATACGATGAATTCGAAGAAGAAGATGAAGAAGAAGATATAGAAGAAAACATCGAAGAAGAAGACATCGAAGAAGACGAAGAAGAAGACTTAGACGAAGAAGAAGACGAAGATTTTGACGACGACTTCGAAGAAGACGAAGAAGATGAAGAAGACTTCGAAGAAGATGAAGAAGATTTTGAAGAAGAAGACGACGAAGAACTCGAAGACTTTGATGATTTTGAAGACGAAGAAGAAGACGAAGAAGACGACGACGAATAAAAAGCTATAAATCAAAAGCGCTCAAATTCATTTCGTCATGAATTTGAGCGCTTTTTGCATTAGAAGGGCATGACAAAACCGGCCAAAAAAAACGCCAGCACTGCTATGCAGCGACTGGCGTGGTTTTAACCCAAATTAGCGAATCAACTGTTTCGTTGCAACCAGAACCTGGCCTTTTCTTCTTCCAGAATTCGCCCTATATCAGACTCTGAAATACCGTATTCTTTAATATCAGGACGGTTAATCAGCCAAACCCAATCATCGTGGTTCCACTGACCGCTCCTGAGAAAAACAAACTCGCGCAATTTCCCAAGAAGAATCTCTTCAGGGCT
>SABV01000491.1 GCA_009928855.1 Erysipelotrichia bacterium
GATTTTATGTGCTTAAATCTCAAAAAAAGATAAATAAGAAAAACAGCAGAGAACAAAACCATAACAGAATAGATTTCCCACCATTCTTCTATCGGAAACTCTCTGGGTCGAAACTTTATCGCCATGGTCGCCACAAACATTACCAGAGGCAACAAAACCGAGAGCAGTGCGATGGCCTTCTTTTCACCCAGAATGCCGAGAATGCCTGCTGCGGCAAAAAGATAGAAATATGAAAAATATGACCACAAATGGCGCGGAACCTTGTTGGTAAAAACAAGATAGGCAACGCCAAACACCAGAATGCTCCCGATAAGACTGAGCAAATCTGGCAAACGCTCTTTCAAAGTTTTGGCTTCCGGAATATTTTCAGCCATAGGCTTATTGCTCACTAAAACGGCAGTTTACCAGACATTGTCACACGCTGCCCTCGTAAAATCAAGCGCCAGCAGAAGTTACTTTTTCCATAAGCTTTTGGGCGTCATTACTATCTGGAGTCATCTGAGCAAGCAACGCCTCGGCCTCACTATAGCGACCTTCTATACAAAATAGTCTACCAAGCCAGCAATGAGCCCTGCTGTTTTTCTCTTTGCCAATACAGGCTGCTTGAGCTAACGCTATGGCTTCTTCTTTTTTATTATCAAACAGGGCACTTATTGACAGCAGAATTTTTACGTATGACTGGGCGGTCTCTCCGCCCGCAATCTCTGCTGACCGGTCTTTCCATTTGTTGAGAGCCTCTTTCGATTTCATCGTATAATCAAGCTCTGCAACTTCAAGAAGAGCCTCTGCCTTTATAAAGGGTATTCTGGCACAATTCACAGCCTTGGCCAGATCAATATGTGCCTGCACGTTTTCGTTATAAGCAAGGCCACATTTGCCAAGCACCAGAAGGCTTAGAGCTGTTTCATCCGGCAAAAAGGCTCTAACATGATTATCAGACATAAACTTGATTATTTTGAGAGCTCCGGCAAAATCGCCCCTTTTAGATTTTAAAAGTGCATCAAGTAACTGCCCGGAGGCATTAATAAAAGTACTCTTAAAAAGGGCAAGAAATTCATTGATATATTTCTGCGCCTCAACGAAATCTTCGCGATAAATAGACGCCAGAATAACGGCTTTCCACAAAGTCGGAAAGCTTCTGCCATCAAAGCTGTATAATATCTTGCGACCCAGAACAAGAATTTCGCCAAACTCATCTTTTTCGAGCATCTTCCATGCCTTTGTTTCAAGTATTTTGGCATCGGTAAAACTGATGTTCGAATTTTTGCGCATATCAGGCTTGTAACCACTTGTAAAATTGTCAAAACCGGCAAGAGTGGCAAGCTTAAAATAGACAAAACGTCCAAGAGGCATAAAAAATGAAGTTACAGCAGTAAGCACAAGGGCCAGCGCCATATAGAGCATTCTTGGAAGAAAATCAATGCGGCTCTGAAAAACAAGAACAAACATCATAAAAAACCAGCAAAAGAACCAGATACTGTAAAGCTCATATCTCAAGGGACGCTGACCTTCGGGCAAGGCTGTGAATGCCGGGAATATGGCAAACAGAGCTAAAGCGAGGAGATGCCCGGCGACAAGCAAATGGGGAAGTATCCATACACTGTCATGCGGCGAAAAATCACTCATCATGGCCGCAATAAAAAGATCATGCCGAATGACAAGCTGCGTAACCATAAGAGTTACAACACCGCCAGCAACAAACATCAGACTATGCCAGAAGGTAGTCTGCGTAGTAGTGCGTGCAGCCACTAACGCCAGACAACAAAAAAGAATGACAAAGTAGATGCACGATATAAAACTGTTTAAAGAAAGAGGCAGAGCAAGCAGATACAAAAACGGCTGAAATCCTGCCAATACAGAAAAAAAGCTTCCAGGGGCATTTTTGTCACCAGACTTCTCAGAATGGGCAATATAACCACATATTTGCCAGGCACGCAACAGACGCCCCTCATTAAAAGACAGCAAAACTGCCAATGCAAGCTCAGAGGCAGGGAGAAGCAGTGCATTAGTATCGCTGGCCAGAAGTTCTTCGGCACGCTCATTAAATCCAAATATGCGATTCATTGCCTCTAATCGAAGCCTGGCAACAATATTTTCAGAAGACGCACTTAAAGACTTCGAAACCAGTACCGCCGAGCGCTCAAGGTTTCCCCCGGCGAGGGCTATTCTGCTCAAAAGCAGGTGAACTTCTGACTGCCCGGTAGAGGGCAGTTTATCCACCGGAATTTTTTCGAGCAATTCAGCAGCTCTCTTGTGCATGCCT
>SABV01000099.1 GCA_009928855.1 Erysipelotrichia bacterium
TAACCTCTGGCCACAGGGCGATCAATGGGTTTTTCTGTTCGAAAAAGTTTTCAGGCGTTATGACCCTGAGGCAAAAGAATACTGCGAACAAGAATGGCATGACTTTCTGGCAAGACTTGAGCGGTATTAAAGATGGTTCTAAGGACCAAATGCCAGGCGATGCTCAGCGGTTTTTATTCTGTTTTATGTTCTTGATACCATTGGCGCAGCTTTTCTATGCCTTGCTCTATGGAAACCTCAGGTGTGTAGCCGAAATCATTGCGTGCCGCATCAATTTTAAACCAGTGTGAAGTAGAGAGTTCTGCTGCCATCCATCTGGTTATAGGCGGTTCGCCTTTTAGCTTGAAAAGTTTGAACGCTGTTTCGCAAATCAGCCCGATCAGCCAGGCGATTTTGGGCGAAATTGTCGCCGTTACCGGCGCGATGCCGGCCGCACCTATGATCAGGTTAGTTATTTCTGAGATTGGTCTCGGGTCGCCGTTGGTTATGAAATAAGCTTTGCCGGCAACTTTACTGCCTGGAAAAAGGGCTTGGGCAGCGAGAATATGGGCTTTGGCGGCATTGTCTATATAAACGGTATCTACGACATTTTTGCCGTCACCCACAAATTTTAAGCCGCCTGCGCGGGCGCGAGAAACCAGTCTTGGTGCAAGATGATTGTCGCCGGGGCCCCAGATCAGATGAGGTCTTAGAGCCACCGTTGCCAGTTCAGATGAATTTTTTTTCAGAATTTCGCGTTCTGCCATGCACTTGGTTCTGGGGTAATAGGCATCGTGATAATCAGGGTAGGGCAGGCTTTCGTCGCCGCCGCAGATATTGCCATGTGAAAACGCTACGCTTGGTGAGCTGGTATAGATAAGGCGGCGGACTTTATGGCGTCGACAGGCGTCAAGAACATTCAGAGTACCCTGGTAGTTAATGCGTTCGTATTCTGAATATGGTTCTTCGACACCTGCTTTGGCGGCTGTATGAAAAACCATTTCGCAACCCTCAACCGCTTTTGTAACGACTTCAAGATCTGATATTTCGCCCTGATAAATTTCGCAGCCGGCGGCGAGCAGGTCAGGGTAATTTTTACGACAAAGCACTCTGACTTTGAGATTCTCAGCAAGAAGCAGTTTTACAATCGCTCTGCCGAGAAATCCGCTGCCACCAGTTACCAGAGCTATTTGCCCTGCTTCAAATTTTTTGGTTTCAAAGTTCATATTCGCCCTTTCAATTTTTCGGCAGCCCATTCAGAAAGAGTTTCGCGGTTAATTTTGGCATTGTGGCGTATATCTACCGGAAAACCCGGGTGGATAAGAAAGTGGCTGATTCCGGAGGTATGCGTGTATTTTCTGGCAATTGCCTCAAGCTCTTTTATCAGGGAATCAGTGTTTATTTCGGTAATATTTTTTTCAAGTTCAACACAGAGAACCGGTGTCTGCTGGCCTATTTTGCCAACTCCGGCCAGGGCGGTTCTGAAGACTTTTGGATGCTGGTTGAAAACCCGCTCGCAGGGAATCGAAAAATACAGGCTCGACGCAGTTTCAACTCTGTGGGATTTGCGCCCGCAAAACCAGAGCCGGCCTTTTTCATCGATTCTACCGATGTCACCCATGCGGTGCCATATTTCGTTGCCTTCTTTTATTTTGGCCTGAGCGGTGCTTTCGGGGCGGCAATAATATTCTCTGGTTACAATTGGCCCCTTTACCGTAATTTCACCGATCTCACCCGGCTTTACCAGTAAATTTTCAGACCATTCGGCAATAGGTTCATCGCTGATTCTGATGATACGAACCTGAACCTGCGGCATCGGGTAGCCCACACAGGTTCCGCCGCCAGCATCAGTTTTGGCGGCAGTTTCCCCAAGAATCATGCGACTGCCGATAGAACTCACAGGCAGAGCTTCGGTAGCTCCGTATGGAGTGAAAATTTCGCATTTATCGCCAAGCATGCGGTGAAAACGTTGCAAAATATCATTGCGGGCCGGTGCGCCACATGAGATAACCTGTCTGATTGAGGGAAGTTTTATATCATGCTCTGAGCCATACCGGCTGAGAGTATCAACGAGCGCTGGCGAGCCGAACATAGAAGTGGCACCATTATCTGTTATTGCTTCGATAAGCTTGCGCGGGTCAGCTTTTGCCGGCTTACTGGCATCCATGTCTGGTATTACAGCGGTCATGCCAAGGCAGACGTCGAAGAGTCCGAAGAGCGGAAAAGTCGCCAGGTCAACGTCTTCTGGGGTGAAACCGTATGTTTCTTGAATAAAGCGCACCTGATTTGTGAGAATGCCGTGAGTATACACGACCCCCTTTGAAATGCCTGTGCTTCCTGAGGTGAACATAAGTGCGGCCATTTCGTCTGGTGGCATCATTATGGTTTCGTATTCTGAGGCATCATCGTCTCGCAGGTCGTAGAAGCGGTGTCCTCCCCAGAATAGCCTGGGGCCGAGAGTAACACATGTTTTTATTGTCGCGGGCGACCAGCGCATGAGCACTCTGAGGGCATGAGCAAGAGTCAGGCCGACAAAGGCTTCGGGTTGGGCCTCAGCTATGCATTTTTTGAGACTTTTAAGACCAATGCCCGGATCAATCATGATCATTGTCGCCCCAACTTTACTTAGAGCGAAAAAGGTGATAAAAAATTCAATGCCGGGTTTAATCATTACCACCGTTTTAGTGCCACGCTTAATGCCGACTTTGTTAAAGCCGCGTGCAAAACGGTTAGTTTCTTCTTCGAGCTGTCTGAAGGTTATGCCGGTGTAAGCAACCCTGCCAAAACGGTCGCGGGCAGCAGGCACGACAACAGCTCTTTTGTGTGGCGTTTCGAGAGCTTTCTGGCATATAAATGCCGCTATGTTTACGCCCCCATCGATATTTGCAGACATAGGGTCAGCTCCTGTTCTCAGGAATGTTCGGCAAAAAACTGTCGGATCAGTCTGAAAATCTCGTTGCCTGCGTCTTCCAGTACATAATGCCCGGCGTGAAAACTGTGCGCCTGAGCATTCGGAAACGTTTGTTTCCAGGTGTCGAAGAAGTAGCGGTTAAAAACGAAATCCTTGCGGCCGAAGCAGATAATTGCAGGTTTGTTGGCCAGTTTAGCCAGACCCTGTTCAATTTTTACCAGTTCGCTGTAGGATGGGTCTGATTGAACCAACGGAATATCTTGAACAAATCTTGTAGTGGCGACACGATTTTTGGGGTTGTCGTAAGGGGCTCTGAAGCCGTGTCTGACCTTGCGACTCATACCCTTGATAGAGCAGGTAAAGCTTGCGATAAATGAAAAGGCATTAAAAGTTCTGTTAAGCCAGGCGCCAAAGCTGGTATGTCTGAAAAGCCATATCGGCCACGGAAACGGGCAGTCTTTTGGCAGTCTGAAAGCACCGGTATTTAGAATTACCAGGCGTTTGATTTTATCAGGGTGGCGGGTCGCGTAGCCCATGCCGATGGCTCCGCCCCAGTCATGAACAGCCAGGTTTACAGGCTCCTTCAAATTGAGGCTTTCGATGAGCGTTTCCAGATTATTGACATGCTCGGCGAGCGTGTAGCCAAAAGAATCTAGTTCTGGTTTGTCAGAGAGGCCGCAGCCTATGTGGTCTGGTACGATAATTCGATAATCATCGCGAAATGTTTTAACCATGTCGCGGTAAAGAAATGACCACGAAGGGTTACCATGCACCATGACAAAAGGCTCGCCCTTACCCTCATCGATATAATGCTGTTTTAAACCCGACTGGTGTTTAAAAAAGTTGCTTTTAAAGGGATACAGGTCTTTGAATTCATTCTGATTAAAGGCCATGTTTACCATTCCCATCCCAGCATCATGCTGTTGAGCCCGCTGCCAATACCGATAAACCCGACCTTTTGTTTGTGCTCGAGAATGCCGCGTTCTTCGGCAATCGCTGCAGTTACTGGCAAAGAAACAGTACCCATATTGCCAAGAAACTGGAAGGTCGAAAAGTCTTTGTCAGCAGTCAGACCCAGATTATTTAAAATGGCATCACGGTTGGCGCTGGCCACCTGATGCGAAATTATACGGTCAAGACCATCGCGAGCCCAGTTTACCTCATGGAAAAAGGCATCGCCAACTTTTCTGATAAGATCGCCGCCATGCCTGAGCATGCCGATTGCATTAGTTTCCATCATCTGCGGGGCTCTGGCCGGGACTCTCTGATCTGCGCCCCACCTGCACATGCGGTGATGCTCAGGTGCTCCCATTGCCACACCGCCGCTTAATCTGGGCTTTTTGGAGCTGAAGGAACCATCGCTTAATACGATCCCGACTGCGCCCGAGCCTCCTGTCATGGTTGCAAGAGCC
Source organism: Erysipelotrichia bacterium (assembly GCA_009928855.1). Classification (GTDB taxonomy): domain Bacteria; phylum Muiribacteriota; class Ozemobacteria; order Ozemobacterales; family Ozemobacteraceae; genus Rifleibacterium. The sequence goes on from SABV01000099.1 coordinate 4,303, forward strand.
TGTTTGAAAAATTCCATTGTGCCTTCTTCGAGCATGCGCTGAATCATTATTTCGGTTATTTCACGGGCGGTTTCGCATGCAACAACGACACCGGCTTTAATTTGCCCCAGTTCTATGCGATTGGCAACGTCAATAATACCGGTCATGGCACCAAGGCAGGCGTTAGAAACATCGTGGATCATGGTTTCAGCTTTGACTTTAAGCTCTGCCGCTACATGACACGCTGTGGCCGGTTCGTAGTTATCGCGGCAGACGCCGCCATAAACTACTGCGCCTATGTCTTCGGGCGAAATATCGGTTTCGGCGAGAGCTTTTTTGGCTGCCTTAGCAGCTTCTACTGCATTTATGTGGCCAGGACCCCACCATCGGCGTTCGCGTATTCCGGTGAGGGCTTCAAGCTGACCGGGTTGCAGATAAAGTTTGCGGTACAAGGGTGCCAGCTGTTCTTCGATCCATGTCGAAGTCACGATATGTTGCGGCAATTCGTAGCCTATTGCTTCTAAAAACACCCTGGTAAATTTCATAATTGTCTGCTTTGTTGTGGCAGGATAACAGACTCAGTTGTCAATTACAACTCTGAGCGCAAAATCTTTCATGCTGTAAATGATGCGGCCATCTACTTTAAGAAAACCGTCGGCAACGATCAGATGATCTGCATCATCAATTCTGCTGATGCAGGCGTCAACAGTAACAAGCTTGTCACGCGGAATCACCTGCCCACGGTATGACCATATATGCCGCTGGTTTATAGCCATTGGCTCAAAGTGACATTTTTGATCTTGCAGCTGTGTACCCCATCGGTAGATGGCAGCGGCTTTCATCAGCTGAATAAATGATTCAAGGCCGAGCGAGCCCGGTATGACCGGATCCTGATAGAAGTGTGCCTTAAAAAACCATTCTGAGGGATCTACCGTTTTGGTTCCCCTGATAAAACCTGCACCGGCAGGCCCGCCATCCGGAATAAACAGTTCAATCTGATCAAGCATCAGATAGCATTTGCCAGGAAGTGTCAGACCATTCATAGAGCTTGCCGTGTTATCGTCTGGCGTTATTGGTGCCACTCTCGCAAGGGGGAAATCTACGTGGCGCTGTTTCTCGGTGTCTGAAGGTTCGTATGTCTGCACGCCGCGCAGACCGACCTGGTCTGCCAGAGCTTCTTTTGAGAAAAAGCCAAATGTGGTCTGCCCCTCGTAGATTTTGCGCCCGGCCTGGGTTACAAGCAGGTCGAACGACTGAATCAACATTCCGGCAGAGTTGGCGGCTTTGGTCGATTTTACCGTTGCGGTAAGTGTTCCGCTGTTGATATTAACATCTTCATAAAGAGTGGCTGAGCCATCGAGATTGCGGTAATGAAGATCTTTTGAATTGGTTGCAGCCGAGCCCATATAGCATGAATACCAGCCGCAAACCTGCAGCGGAAACTCTAACATCACGGAGAATGGAATGCTGGTCTGGCGATTAGCTCTGAAAAACCAGTGGTCAGGCCTGATGTCAAACTGACCCTGGACGGTGCCGCCAGTTTTTATCTTCATGAATTCAGCATCTACCATGGTTATACGATCAACAAATAAAAACGGCGGATTTGGCAGACGTGCGAGAAATCTGTCTTTATCGAATACCTTGAACTGCTCGCCAAAACAGAGAGAAGGCTTGCCTATGGCATATTCGAGAATCTGCTGCCCGGTAAATATCGCCGGCAGAACCTCTGTTGCCACTGGTGCAGCTTGTGTGTAAGCCATATTAACACCGGGTTTCCGGCTGCGCCAGAAAGACTCTATGCTTTCGCGAGTGGCGCCACTGAGGCGAATACTCATATTGAGCACCTGCACAATGCGATTGCCATCGGCAAACATCAGAGCGTCGGCGATGGCGTAAGGTTCAGGATCATAACCGAGTTCTTTGATTGAAATATCGTAGAGAGCCTGTTTGACGCCAGGTATTACCTGCCCGCGGCAACGCAACTGACTCTGAACTTCGAGCACCGGTTCGAATGCGCACACATCTGACTGGGCTACCCAGCCCATGCGCAGCAAAAACACGCGCAACGACTGCATGCAGGATTCATACATCAATGTTCCAGGCATGACCTGATCATCGCAAAAATGCTGGGTTAAAAACCACGCATTCTTAGGAATATCTATCTCTGCTTTTATTTGCCCAAGCCCGAAGCGACCGCCGGTCGGGTTAATCTCTGTTATGCGGTCAATCATTCGCATTTTGCCGTCAGGAATAGTCTGCGGAGCTATATTTATGCCGGCAAACTGACTGCCAAAAGCAGCCTCAAGATTACCGGCACGCAAAGAAGCAAGCGCATTGTCTGCAAATGCTTCCCGTTGCATTCTGGGCAGGTTTTCGCGGCCAGGCAAATCAGGTCGCAGGTCTTGACGCAGGTCGTCTTCGGTCAGAACGATGCCTTTGCCGTCAGCGAGTTGTTTATCGGTAAAAAAGCCGGCGCAGCCATCGCGCATGGTTATCAGATGTTTGCCGTCAATACTGCCGTCAAACTCAAAAAAGAACAGATAGGTGTCGGCCTGCCTGATAAAGCGATCAACGCGGATATCGTAATTGATGGTGTCACCGGGGCGGGGCAGAGAACCGTGAAAAGTGACAACCGCATCGAGCAGGCGGTATTTAGCGATGCCTTTTGTTTTAAAATCAATTCCAAGCCATGCTGAGAGAAAAAGGTCTGCCTGGCCGGCTTCAACCGCAAGCCCCGTTGGCATGCAGTTGTTGTCGAGATACCATGCGTCGGGGTAGACGTCGTGTTGTGTAACAACGCGCCCTTTACCCAGTGAGCCTTTTTCGCCCTCGACCAGAACGATGCGATCGACAAAGTTCAGAGGTATGTCGGGCAGTCTGACCCTGGTCGGAAAAACGTCAATTGGTGCAAAGTATTCTCCGAGTGCCGCTCCTATTTTTCCGGTTGCAAATTCCATCGAGCCTTTCCAGTCAAGAAAGAGCTTTCCGGTATAAGGTTTTGGCATTTTTAACGGGGAACCTGCTTTTGGGTTTGTTGTCGGTTGCCATGCCTCTGTTTGTTGCGGGTAATATTGAGGCATTGAAAGCTGCTCAAACTGCTCGTCAGATAGCCCCTGCGACAATTGCAGTTGTTGAGCAAGAAGCATGGTCTGAGCCTGGCCGATCTGGTTGCTCAGGCGTAAAAACACTTCGTGTGCGTCTGCTGTTGCTTTTTGGGCAGCCATCCACTCTGCAATAACCGTATCAACGTGTGATTCTGGTTTTGCGGGCAATGTTTGCTGCTGAGTAGTCGGCGGTGATTTAAGACTGAGAGATTGTCGGGTGGTGCTCTGTTTAATTTCATCAAGTCGTGGCACAGAAATTTGCTGTATGGCAGGGGCTTTTAGCCCAGGTTCAAAAAACGGTGGTGGCACGGTTGGTGATGAAACTGGTGCCGGCTGGCTGAAAAGGGTTTCGGAAAGCTGAATACGGTGTCCTGTTGTAATTGTTATCGGCGGAATCTTTGCTGATAGTGTTTTAGTAACAAGAGTTTCACGATCACGGTAAAGAGGTGCCAGATCGACCCTTATACCTTCTGCGGCACAGTTGGCAATGAAACGCAGCAAAGTGCTGTTCTGGTTTTGTCCATAGAGCATGGCAGACCGTGCAAAGTGCGGCCGGGTGCCGAGAATGCCGGTTATCATGCGCGACATTGAGGCCTTGGGACCGATTTCGAGAAAAACTCTGGCCCCTTCTCTGTATGCGGTTTCGACACCTTTGGGAAAGTCGATTTTGCCGATGCATTGAGCTTTGATAGAATCCGCCGAAGCGTTGCGTTCAGGGGTAAATACTGTTCCCTGGCCGCTGCTGATAAATGTTTTGCCGGCAGGTGGAAAGCAGTCATAAAGATGCAGAGCCCGATAGTCTTCTGCAACAGGAAGGGCTGCTTCACAGTGAACTGAAGAAACACCTTCGAGCGGAAAAAAGGTTTTACCTGTTTTGGCGGCAAGTTTTTCTACCTGCGGGCGGTTGCCGCCAATGACGCATTCATCTGGAGTATTTTCGATGAGAATATAAGTATGAGGAAACTCAGGCAGAAGTTTTTCGACTTCACGTGCAGGGCAGCTGATTACGCCGAGCAGCCATTCTATATTGGTGGTTTTGTCAAAGCCCCAGTGCTGCCGGGGTGAATTATACTCGCCAATAAGCTCTGTGGTAAACAGGTTTGAACTGCGCATTCGCCGCACCATCTCGTCACGTTCGCGCCATGTGCGGGTTGCAAAATTGCCGGCCGTTTCTCCGAGACTGTAGCCCATTATTAATTCAGGTTCTATTCCGAAGCTTCTGACTATATCGCTGACCATTGCACAACATGACACGTGACTGAACACCAGCGAATTATGGTCAGCAATCAGTTCGCGCATTGCTTCTTCTTCCCAGTTCTGGTCATAACTGAGACGCCATGGAACAATGCGTGCCGGCGCAAATTGTGCTGCCAGCAGATCATACTGACTGTCGAGTCTGCGCAGGTGTTCTGCCCATGTTAACCCCAGCTCAACACCCATTCCAAGAAAATGATTGCCTGAACCCGGAAAAACAAAGGCTATTTTGCCATCGACAGCGCATGGTTTCGGGTTATAAAAAATGCGGTCGTTTGTTTCTGGCCCGGCAACAATCGGCTTATCTTCATTGTTATAGAGATGATGCAGTGCAACCTCGGCCCTTCGCCTAAGTTCTGGCAAAGAATCAGCCACTATTGCCGCAAAAGTCGTTGCGTAAGGTGTAACGGGAAAATGTTGCCAGTAATCTTTTGCCAGCTGATGTAGCGAATCGGCTTCAAGATTTCTCAGGGCTGCCAGACGCTCACGAACATCACAGGCGTTGATACCGCCAATTAAAAATACTGATTCAGCAGGAGCTCCGGCAGGGAAAATTCTGGCCTTTTCGTCGGCGTTACGGGTTTCTTCGCTCAAAAGCCCGTCATTCTCGAAGCCTTCCAAGACTGCATGGTAAAATGAACCGTCGATTGACATTGAGCTGACACCGGCAATTCGTGGGCCCTGAATGCGATTGCGTAACCAGAATTGTGGCACAGAAGGAGTAAAAAAGAAATCTTCGCGTTTTTTAAGACTTTCGATCGGCTTTTTAAGAGTTTTGAAAGCAGGAAGAACCTGCTGATAAAGGCATATCGCCGCCTTGGCCAGCGACATCAAACCTGCAGCACTTCCGATATGACCGGTGATCATTCTGGTGCTCGACAATGCACATAACTGATCATTATTCTTGAACAGGTCTTCAGTATCTGCCTTACGTGCAGGCATGAATCGGCAGAGGGCCTCTGCTTCAATCTGGTCAAGTTCAGGCACACAAGTGCCACATGTTTCCAGCAGGCCTGCATTTTCGGGCTTAAGTCCTGATTCTATCCAGGCCTGTTGCATGGCACGACAGTATGCATCAATTGCCGGAACTTTGCTATTGAAAACAGGGTTGTTTGCGTGCCCGATTCCTTTAATAACTGCGAATATTTTATCGCCATCGCGAATTGCGTCTTCTTTGCGCTTGAGAACAATTGCTACAGCGCCTTCACCTGGAAAAGAGCCATCAGCGTCTTCAGAGAACGGCACAGAACCGCCCCGCCTTGAAAATGGCCGCAAGGCATCAGTAGCCAGAAGATTACGAAGATCGCCGGCCAGATCGACGGCACCTGTGATAGCTGTGTCGATTTCATGCCTTTGCAGTGCTCTGGCAGCAGCTTCAAAAGCCACAAGACCTGAGTTTTCGCCGCCCGAGAACGTGTGCGACGGTCCGCCTATATGATATTCTCTGGCAATGCGGCTGGCAACTATGCCGCCAAGTGCTCCGACAGTTCTTGCGTTGTTAAGCGGCGGGGTGATTGCATCGCTTATTTTGTCAGCATACTGATCTGAGATTGCATTTTTTTGCAGATCAGTTTTCATTGCCCATCTGGAGGCAAAATTTGTGCTTTCAAAATCGAGGCTTATGCCCATGTAGACACCCCAGCGAAGGGTTTCGCTTTTAGGGCTGCGTAACCGAGCCAGAGCGCCATCTACTGTCTGCAGCATCAGCAGCTGCTGGGGCAAGATCTCTGGTATTTCTTTCGGGCTGATTTTAAATTGGCCGGGAGTAATGCTGAGTTCGTTTATAAAGGCGCCCTGAGCCAGCCATGGTTCAGAAATGGCAGCCGGGTGCCTGCTTTCGGGCAACGGAGTCTTGGCTGGAACACAGTTTATAACTGCTTCCTGGAACGCTGTCAGGTTCTCAAGATTGCCAACTCTTGTTTCGATAGCGACAATTGCGATTTCGGGCACAGATATCTGCTCATGCGCATGCTTTGGTATAAGGTCATCAACCCGTTTTGTTTCGATAAATTCTTCTATGAGCACGTGACCGTCTATGCCGCCAAAACCAAATGCACTCAGAGCGCAACGGCGAGGTGTCTCTCCATTTAAAGGCTGCCATGGCCGGGATTGTTTGAGAATGGCAAAAGGGCTCTTCTCCAGCTCTATCAATGGGGAGGCATTATTAAAACCGGCTTCCGGGGGTAAAACCCTGTTTTTAATCGCAAACAGAAGCTTCATAAGCCCGGCCGCACCTGCGCCAGTCAGAAGATGCCCGACATTAGATTTTACAGAACCGATGATACATCGGCCAGGATCTGTCTGTATGCCCTGCCATAGTTTTTTAAGGCTTTCGATTTCAATAGCGTCACCCTTCGGGGTACCGGTGCCGTGACATTCAATCAGTTGAACATCTTCCGGTTTCCAGCCGGCCTGCCGGTAAGCATCGCGCATGGCGCGAAGCTGACCTTCTGAATCTGGTGCCAGAAGACTTCCGCCGACGTCATTCGCAAGACCTATGCCTCGAATGACGCCATAAACCTTGTCTCCGGCTTTGAGCGCGTCATCAAGACGTTTCAGCATAAAAATACCGGCGCCTTCGCCAACGACAAGACCGTCAGCGTTCTGGTCGAACGGTCGGCATATTCCACTGGGCGAAAGGGCGTGTAATTGCGAAAAGCCCATCTGGGTAAACTGCGATGATGGGCGCGAAACACCGCCGGTCAAAACAGCATCGGCTCTGTATGAAACAAGTTCTTCGCAGGCCAGCTTGATCGCGTAAAGCGAAGAAGCACAGGCTGCATCAAGGGTATAGCAGCCTCCGCCGAGCCCGAGAGCTGATGCCAGCAACCCGGCCGGAAGCTCAGCAGAGAAGCGGTTTAACGGATTGGTTGTCAGCAAATCATTAGTGGATAAAGATGATTTACCAAGTTGATTTTTTATAATTTGCAGATTCAGGTCGCGGGTTATCTGCGAAGTTGCATCGGTCGGCAAAACTATGTTCGCCAGAATAACCGGTATTCTGTCTTTATCTAGGCCGATGGTGACCCCGTCGTAAAAAGCGTCTCGACCAGCCTGCAAAGCAATGAGAAAAAGTGGATCAAGTGAAGAAAGGAGTTCAGCAGGCAGGTTT
>SABV01000100.1 GCA_009928855.1 Erysipelotrichia bacterium
CAGAAGAAGGCCGGCAACAGTGGGGCAACTTTTTCCGTCAATCGAAGTAACCAGGCCCATTGCCCCATCCAGTTCGTCGTCAGCAAGAGCAAGCAAATTCTGGTCGCCGCCATACTTCTTTATTGCGTTACGAATACGAAGTCTCTGCAGCGGATCGAGATCGGCCACATTCACGTCTGAAATCGGAAAAGCCGAGGGATCGACCAGCCCCATTGTTGCCTGCCTCTGAATGAATTCATGTGGATGGAACGGAACGGCTTCGGGAGTTCCGTCAAGTTTGAGCCGTCGTCTTTGAATAAGCCCGTCTGAAGTTGAGATCAGCTGTCTTGACTTGGGAACCCTTACACAGGCTATAATCCGCCCTTTAATCGATATCGCGTCAGCTGTTACCGATAGAGACGGGTTTGTTTTATTGGCTATCATTGCCGGCATGGTCAGGACGCTCAGGTGGTTCTGATGCAGGCCGGTTATAGTGCCGTCATCTTCAACCCCAAGAAGAAGTGTGCCACCCTCAGTGTTGGCCATTGCCATTATTGCGGCGATAAGTTCATTGTCAGAAAGGCACTTGCGGTCGCTTTTGAACTCCAGAGCGAGGTGCTCGCCCTGTCTGATAAGCTCTAGAATCTGTTGTTCGTGTAAGGTCATGCGAACCTCTTAGATTTGAATTCTCTTGCCCTTCTGAATTTCGGCGAGCAAGGCCTGGCGCATCGATTCGACATAGGAGTCGACGTCGCTCCTGTCGGCGAGCCAGGCTTTGCTGAATGGGACGCTGATCGAGCGACTGTTAATATACTCTACCGGAGCTGGTTGGGGGGCGGGGGGAGTAGCCGCCTCGACTTCTGGTTCTTTAACATTTTTATTATCACTGCCAGCTTTAGTGGTGGACTTGCCTTTGTCGGGCTTTGTCGGTGCCGGCGGCGGTTCGGGAGCTGGCTGGGCTAACTGGGTCAAACGAGTTAGCAGCTTCTGGTAATCGTTTTCTTCGAAGCGTCTCAAGTTGTCACGAATCACGGCAATAAGTTTATGGCTGGCTGTGGTTCGGCAAAATTCATCGAAAGGCGCGGCTATTTCTTTTTGCTGATCTGGCTTTAACGCTGCAAACTCACTCATACTGCAAAGCCGATCTTTGAGTTCTGTGACAGCCAGGGTCGCTTTATCGATCTCGCCGGTGAGCTTTTCTTTGATCTGTTCCTGTAGTGAGTCGGTTAAAGCTTTCAGCTGCTGTATTTTATTGCCCTTGTAGCAGTCTTTGGCCGCGATAATGATACTGACCTGGCTGGCCTGTTCATCTTCAACATAGGCAAAATTGGGTTCCTGCGTCTGGATGAAGCGGCGGGCGCTGTCGAAAATGCCTTTCTGGGGGCCGCTCATGAATTTGCGAACCGGGTCGATCGTTTCTTCCTTGAGGTTGAGCAATTCATCGCTCATTCTGGGCAATTCAGTTAAAAACCAGGTATAGGGCTTGTTAGAAAAGCTTTTGAGCTTTTCGACCACCTGAGCAAGGGCTTCGAGGAATGGATACTGAGCGACCTGTGCCGCGAGAGGCAAAAGCTGATTTTTCAGCTCCTGAATGGCGGTGCAGGTCTCTTTGCCGAGAGCCTTAGCTTCATTACTTTGTGGCGGGGAATCGAAAAAGTCTTCGTAAAATTCCTTGAGAGATCGCACCTGGGAAGCGGTGAATTCGATCTGGGGTTCGAGCACAAGGTTCGGGTGCTGCTGGGTGTTGCGCAGCGCTTTTTCGAGCTCGGTATCTTCGAGCAGATTCGAATCTGATCTGACTTCGAGCTTGCCGCGAGACCACAAACTTGCGACTGTGCATAAAACTGCCGCATAGCTCCAGCCGTAGGGTTTTCGCTCAAACCGTTCGATCAGATTTTTCATGGTTGTGCGAACGCCACCGCGGTTGTTGCTTTGAATAAAGGCCAGGATCTCCTGCTCTGATTCAGGCAGCGAGGTTATGTTGTCGTCGTAGAGCCCTTGATTCTTGAGGTGTTTGCTAACGTCGGTTTCGCTGTAAACAGCCCCCCGGAGCATTCGCAGGTTAGGATAAGTTCGATTTACCAGTTCACAGAAGCCAGTATTTATTCGTGTCTGAGCGTCTTCTGAACTGCTTTCGATATCGGTTCCGGCGACAAAGAGGCTGGCCTGGCCCAGCAGTTTTTTGACGAGCTGCTGAAGATCGGTGTAGCGCTCGCGGTTTTGAAAGCCCTTGTCGGTCAGTATGCGTTTAACCGCTTCCTGTTGGGTGATGCTGATATTCTGTTTGATGTATTTTTCGGTTTTCTTATACATCATGGTTTCGCGGATCAGCCTTTCGTCTGCTGGCATGAGCACGACCAGCTCGTCGCTTCCCATACTTTGCATGCGAAAAAAAGGCTCATTGCCTATCTGCTCGTGGAACGGGCTGACAACATTGATTGCGAGTTCGTATTCGCGGCCGTGCAGCCGGTTGTCGAGCTTTCTCGAATATGAATAATCCTGTGAGTTATCAGAGTGGCGGATCTTACGATTCTTAACGACGTAGTCAAAAATGATTTTTTCGAGTTCAGCCTGGATATCGGCGGCCTCGACTTCAGTATTTTTGATTTCGAGCTCGACATCTTTTTCTTCGTCGGTCAGGTATTCGAAGAGATCGCCGTTGAACTGGATATAACTCTGTTGTTCGAGCACATTCAGGGCTTCTTCGATATTCTTGCGCAAAGCAGGAAGATCACGTTTAAAACCGTCGAGCATCAGAACTGTAAGATTACGCAGGGTAGGCTTGAATTCTCTGACATATTTAACCAGGAACAGGGTTTTAAGCAGTTTTATCGCGAACTTGTTGTCGAGGTTTCTTTCGGCCTTAAGAATAGACTGTTGAATGTTGGCTTTAAGCGCAGTTCTGATGCCTTCGAACATCAGGTCGAACGTAGCCATTTGACCAAGCTGGTGTTCGCCGATCTGAATGGCAACCTGCTGGAACACGCCAAGCATCGAACGTTCGCCGACTGAGCTGTGCTTTCCCTCAAACGCGTTATGCTGCGACAGGCTCAATATCGCGCTCTGGAAAAGCGTAAACTGGTAGGGAATGAACGGGTAGCAGTGAATGAAATGTTCGCGATCCTGAAAATTGCGGTAGGTCTGTGAGCCGTCGGCAAAATCAAACAGAGTCTTGAAATTGTTCGATTCCTGATGATAGACGTCTGAGATCTGCATAATGCCGGCTTCGTTTTTGGTGAGCAGGCGCTTCTGGATTACCTCGGCCACATCGGCACTGGTGAGCTTCATGCGGGTCTTGAAGCGATCCTGAATTTTGGAGAAGTCGTTGCTTTGCTGCTTGTTCATTTCGCCGACGATCGAGTTGATTTCTTCCTGGGCGGTGACGATTACCCAGGCGCGGCCCCGGCATTTGGTTGCCAGGCTTTCGGCAATAGTCTGCAGGTTGGTCATCAGCTTGACGTTATCTGCTATATACTGGCCGATCTCATCGACGAAAAAATTCAACCGAAAGTCTGCCGGTTTTTTATCGAGCCAGCCCTTTATCTGGCCGGCGAAATCTTCTATCGATACCTTATACTGGCTGCGGTATTTATCGAGGATGCCTTTTGCATCGGCTTCATTGCAGCCGGTGACTCTGGCATAAGCGGCGGCTATGTTTGAGTTTTCGAGCAGCGCCTGTTCGCGGCCTCTTTCCCAGGGGCGTTTGGCGATGTCTTCGTAGGCTTTTTTAAAATCAGAATACTGGTTGCGGCTGTCGAGATCTCTTTCGAACTGGGCTATGTGGCCCTGTTTGCCGTAATAACCGCAGGTTTCGTCGAATACTTTGACAAATACCGCCAGCAGAGCGTCCATTTCTTTTTTGCTGATCACGTCGGCTTTCTGGTCAATATTGAAAAGTATGCTCTTTGATGGAATGCTGACAGCTCTCTTGAGATCGCCACGCAGGATTTCGTTATGCTCACATTTGGGTAGCAGGAGATCGAGTGTTGCGACCCCGTCGATCTGCCGATTCTCAAGAACCAGCGCGAGCATTTTCAGCAGGTGGGATTTACCGGAACCGAAGAAACCCGATATCCAGACGCCGTTGGCATTGTCGTAGTTAATGTAGGCATCGAGGAATTTCTCAAGCCGTTTTTCGATCTCGTTGGTGAGAACATATTCTTCGATCTCCAGCCTCAGGCTGGCTTCATCGTCAGCTTTGATAACGCCTTCAATCGGGCGGTCAACCGGTTTGATAAAGATATCTTTGAGTTTCATCAGTTAGGCCTCTCTTCAGGGTTCGCAGTGAAAAATGTTAAAAGCCCGGTAATAACCGTCGTGAAATATGCCAAAAAGGTTGAGTGACGCGCCGGATTCAAGCGAATGCGTATACTCGCCCGGGAAGAACATCAGGGTCGGCTTATCTTTTGCCGTGCTCTGAAGGTTGTTAAGAATGTTGTGCGAGCGGATATAGGGGTAAACTTCTCCGGCGCCCGAAGGGAACATGACATCAAACTCGGCATCGGCCATTTTGGCAGCGATTGCCGGTACCATGTGTTTCTCGGCGTCCAGAACCCCCTGCAGCATTTCTTTGAGCTCACTCTTGCTGACATCTTTTTCGACAGCCAGGGTTTGCTCCCAGATTTCGCGTTGTTGCAGCATTTCGACAGCAAGATCATAAAGATTGATTTCGAGAACGCGAATGCCTTTCTGCTCAAGCTTGTTTACCAGCTGACCCTGCATTCTTATCATTTCATTATGCTCTTCGGGTTTATACGGGCAGATAAAGAAAGGCACTTCGTTGCCAAGGCCCTGCTTTTTCAGGAAGCGCTGGCCGGAAATGACCGCATGCAGGTGGTGAAATCTGTCTGAAAGGGATTTTTCGTGGATGTTTTTGCTCATCGCCGCTTGTCGCCTCTCTGTTCGAGCTCGAATACCGGGAATACGGCCAGATCGTGCTGCCGGTCACAGGGAATTGCATCGAGCAGCCGGGGGCTCAGCATGATCGGGTTTATCGTGAAGTTTTTGTTCAGCAGTTCAGCTTCGCGCAGGATCTTGAAAAGAACCTGCCGGAGTCTTATTCTTGTGGTCTGGCTAAGGCCTTCGAGCTCTTCGTGCCATTCGGCCTTGCGGTTAAGATAAAAGTCGAATTCTTCGGGTTTGAGATCGTCTTTGAGGCTTATCAGACGTTCGCGCATGACCTCACTGGCAAAAGAGGCTATAAATTTATATTCGCGACAGATGGCCAGCCAGAGAACCTGTTTTTGTTCCTGAGTGTCGCCTTCGAGCAGCAGTTCGATCTCTTCTGCTGAGAGGTGCCTGAGGCGTTTTACTATTTCGTAACTCATTCTCTGGTTACTCTTAACCGTTCTCGTCTGCAGCATGTTGTCGGCCAACGCCTGCCTTTTAACTTCGTCCCAGTCGTGCAGGTCATGAAAAAGCTGTGCGAATTTTATCGATTCGTGCAGGAACAGTCCGCCGGTTGTGAAAGACATGCTGTAAGTTTGTTGATTCAAGGTTGCTGCCTCAGCGTCTTCTGTTATTGTCTCAAATTCTTCGTATCTCTCTGTACATACTTCTGTTGCGCCAAGATAAACGATTTTTACAGATTAAGTCAAATTATCGTTGCGGATAGTTATGTGGTGAATGCATTGCTGAAAAACGCTTTTTGCAATTATATCCATAAATTTGCCGCTACATGCTATAACCCTTGTCAGCAGAGAGTCGGAGAAGATTTGATAAATCTTTGGTTTAGCCCCAAGACTGCGATCAATCGCGAGTGTAGCATTATAGCAGAAAAAAAGGCACCCAGGCGTTAACCTGAGTGCCGGGAATACTTCACTTACAGTAGCAAGTTGCCGTCAGTTTTAATTTTTGCCAGGCTGAACCTGTTCTGCGCCAATTTATAAGCTTCCTCGGGCTCAGCATAGCAGTAAGCAAGAATTTCTTGTGTGTTCTCGTACATGCCAGTTCGTTCAAGAAGCATCATAATTCCTATCTCGTCTAAGACGCCTGTCTTAATGAGTTTTAACAAACTAAAAGCAACTAAAAAACATGGTGGAACACCTACCAGGTAATGTTCCTCAGACTCCAGCCGATCGAGCATTTCTATGAACAAATTCATGGTTTTTCCTTTCTTAAATCCATGCATCATCTGGGTCTGGCCCGAAAATATCATCGCTTGGTCCATCTTCAGGCTGGTTGTCCGGGGCATTATCATCACTGGCCTTGTCATCACCGGCTTTTTCGTTCAACTCGCTGAGATATCTTTCGAATGCATCGGTAAATTGAGCAAGCCGATAGCCACGTAGATTTTTTCCAAGCCCATCCTTTTTACCTAGCTGAACAGGAGCTATGTTGTAAGAGCTCAGCCGATCTGCGATCTGACGGGAATTAATCGGAGCTCCTCTGTAAAAGCTCGCCCAAGGAGCAGTTTCATCCCGACAAAGCTCTGATATTAGATCATTTGTCGAGATTTCTGCTTTCTGCGTGCTGTCAAACACCTTTTTGATTGCGCGCAGAAGCTGCATTTCCCTTGAATCGCTTGATTGATCATCTGAGAGAGCCAACGCGGCTTTCATTATGCGTGACCGCCATTCCGGACTGGCCATTTCAGCAATTGCTACAAGTGGCTCCCAGTTGTCCGCATCACGATTTTCAAGCCCCTCCATATCCGGACAGGCTTTCCCAAAAAGATAGCCGTTATCAAGAGCGGAGCGACAGGCCTTCTCACGAATTTCCTTGAATTGCATCTTGTCTGAATGTCTCAAATTATCAGTCTTTTCGCCTCGTTTCTTTTTCCGAAGAGTTGCTCTGATGCCCCTGCTTAAGACAGTCCCAGCGAGCTTTTTTTCAAGTTTTATTCCTGCTAGCGCTACTGGAGCAAACGCGTTGAAAATCTTGACCACTCGCTTTCCATCACTTTCTTCCACTCGGAGAATCTGGGCTGAATCGCGGGTGTGGCCTGCATTCAGCAGAGCCCGTAATTGCTCATCATCTTTGGCAATAGTGTCGGCCTCGTCAATAAGCAGAGTAGGAGCAAATTCTTCAATAACTCGAAAGAATGAGGCTGAAGATATACTTGATGATTGTAAAGGCCGCCGGCATATCTTTCCTACAGTGCTTAGAAATATTGTCTTGCCGCAACCCTTTTCTGGAGCTGTAATAATAAGTCTGGGCAATACCGAAGCGTCTTCAACAAACCATGTCAGGACAGCCCACACCGATGCAACATGTAATAAAGACACATCTGCGATGACAAATTTACACAATATGGCAAAGATCTGATTTAGAAGGACGTCAAGATTTACTTTCTCAGGCCAAGGGTTAACTTCCCAGTCTGACAGCAATAATTCAGGTTCTTTGATAATACTGTTCTTTTTCTTGAAATGCGCACGTATGTTGTCCAGGTGGCTTCTTCGTATGCCTAACTTCTTGGATAACTCGTTTCGATGAAGTTCATATTCGCTATCAGTCATACTTTCCAGTTTTCGGAGCTCGTCGGCCGGAATTCCGTAAGCATTTGATTTGATCAGCTTATAGCAAACTCCTTCATGATATGAGTAGATATTCGGAGGATCAGAAAGTGTGTTTATTACACAGACTGGTTCTCGATTGTTATAGTTGTGGTCTGTCAGGTTCAATGCTCGCTTGTGGTGATATAATTCTGTTGAATCAAGCAGATCTTGAACAGTCAGTTCCGTTTCTACGCCATTAACGACAGCTACTACCGGGAAATCTCCTTCCAACTCGCTATTCTCATAGGCTTGCCAAAGCCTGGCCCTTATCTGGGCCCGTTCGTGCTCCGGATATTGGGCTGCATCCTTTTCGATTTTTACGTAGCGTATTTTCTTCGCTTGATGCCTCAATTCGGCTTTTTTCGAAGAGATCAACGTCTCAACTCTTCTTTCTTCAGCATTATTGAGTGGTTGTATCATTGGAGTATCTCCTTAGAACCGCAGATAATATCGGGTTCGCCCCTGCGTTGGACTAGCGGGGTTACGCAATAGGCGCCTGCTGCAAAATCTAGCCGGCACGGTTGCCATACGGCCTTGTCGATTATGCTTCTGACTAAGAAACTTCCGGATTTGCTGATCTCAATTCTTCCATATCCGGCCAGCCATAAGCGCTTAAAGATGGTCTCTCCGATGAGTGGGATGTCCTGAGCCTGCTCTACGGCAACATACAATCGTTGTCCCTGCAATCCAGAGACTTCTTCATTGGTTTCAGCATTGTAAATATAGCTGCTGCTCGACGGAACCCAGAGCATCGCTACATCTTTCAATTCCGGCACAACAGTTCTGATGATGTCGATCAGCTTGTTTTTTGATAATACTTCTCCGCCTTTCTGAGGATCGTAGTCGAACATTAAAATGCCCGGGGCATCTGGGTTCCAGATAAAGTATGTGTTGGATCGTGCTATTTTGTCATCAGAGACCATTTGCTCAGGCACGATATTCTTGACATCTCCAGCTTTCATGCACTCTGGAATGCCGAAACACAGCGCTTCATTATGGTTCAGGCTTAAAATGATTTCGGATAATTGCTCCAGATTGCTTATCTGGCAGACCTCTACTGTTCCAAGACTCATATTTCCACCTGGTTCTTTGACCAGTTCGTCGTTTACCAGTCTGAAGGTTTTTGCCAATCTGTCAGGTTTGACTGACTTTATACGGGAAAGTAAAATTTGTTTCATTACAACGCCTTTCAAGGTGAATGTCAGGCGCAAAGCACTTGCAGATTAGCTATAAAGGTGATAATCTTAGAACAGAGTGCTTCGCACCAGTTGCAGATCAATGCGCTTAAACATAAGATTTGCAACGAGGATCGAAGTGAACTTAGTGCCCGCAAGGGCATTTTTTATTCTATGTCTGTGATCTATTCAGTCGTATCTATATACCTCCTAAAGTTGCGGCTCTGACTAATTTGCCTGTCCCCTTTACAGCCGCTGCTGGACAAAATTTATAGGACCGCCGTCAGGCGGCTTTGTTTTTTGAGTGGCGTGCGGTTATCGACCTCCTTCTCGTTCCGCATCATGGCCCTCGGACATATCACGGCGCAAACAAGATCTTATTCAGCGAGCTTCTGCAGCGCGAGTTCGACTTCTTGCGCATCGAAAAAGACGCAGCGACCGTTTTTGATGGGCGTCAGTTTAAATCGGCCTGATTTGATGCCTTCGAGAAGCGTTGTTCTGCATACTGGAAAGCGCTGCAAGATGTTTTTCAGACGCACATACTGTTTCGATTCCGGTGTAGCCGGCATAAAAATACCTCCTGTGAACGTTAATGGATGAAAACGATCTATAATTCCATTAAATCAGGATTCTAAGAAAAGCGGGCGTAGAAAAGGCGTCAAAAAAATACGCACTTCAATCTGATGCTGGTTGCCGGCTAAAAAAATTATATATTTATTTTTTTCAGATCCTGGTTCACATCAAAAATATTTTTTGCCAATAAATAGAGTTTTTTCGCTTTAGGCCATTTTTCAACCATATCCAGGATTGCTTTAATCTGTCCCGGCTTACAGCCTATATCATATTTACTCTTCATCGCCCGGGAAATGTACTCATATGTTTGATTAACTTCTGCATTTCGGGGTGTGCTATGTTTGGACAGTTTGATGTCTGTGTTTTTTTCGGCTTCCACCAAGATGGTAAATATCTTTAATGCGGTTCCATTCGCGAATAGAATCTCTATCGATTTATTTTTTGGTAACTCCCCGAAGCTCTCTTCTGAATCAAAAGACGGTTTTTTTTGAAGTCTTAGTGGTAACAATTTTTTATCGAGCCAGGCAACGATTTTTTCAGGTATCTGGAGATTGCTTTTCAGGGCTGACAAGATTGAATTCAGCACAGTGAGACTATCCAGCTGATCCAACTCTGATTCGATCAACCTTAGTGTTGCAGCGCGGCGCACCTGCGTTGCGGGGTCGTCAAACTGGTTCAATATATATTTTTCCAATTCTGCGACAATATCACTATTGTTCTCTTTAGCCCATTCCAAAGCTTCTCTTCGTCTGGAAATCAATTCCTCTTCGATTTTTATTTCGTAGACATCAGCGTTGAAAGGTTCGAACGGCAATCTGGGCAGTGAGTCCATTTTTTTGATAAGACTGTCGTATTCTTCGTACAAGCTGAGGTATTTTTCAGAGTGAGGAAATGTAAATTGTTCGCCAAGTTCTTCGATTTGCTTTATAACCAGCTTCGCTTTATTTCTGGTGGCTACAGCCCGCTCTAAGTCTTGGAAATATAACCGGCGATCTTGCTCTTTCATGCTTCGTTTGCCTGATATTTATATTTTCTTCTTAGTTTGTTAACATCTGTTTCGCTTCTCAACTCGTCCAAGTAGTCTGCCCATGCCTGCATCATCTGGTGGCGTTGCTGGCGGTATTCGGTGCGGTTATATGCTCTGCCGTGCGTTTCTTTGGGGCCATGGGCGAGCATCTTTTCGGTCCAGGCGACAGGGTATCCCAGTTCGAGAAGTTCGGTTTTTGCTGTAGTTCTGAATCCGTGCGCCGTCATCTCTTCACCGGAAAAGCCCAGCCCACGTAAGGCATAAACGAGCGTGTTTTCACTCATGACCCTACCTTTTCGATCCAACTGCGGGAAAAGATAAGAATCATTGTCTTCATAAGTGATCTTCCGCAAGTCTTTGAGAATTTCTATCGCCTGCTGTGGTAGCGGGGCGATGTGATCGACCATTGTCTTTTCTGCCTGGAATGTCCACTCTCGGGTTTCAAGGTTGACGTCCTTCCACTTCGCAAATCTCAGTTCTCCTGGTCTTACTGCGAGCAGGGGGGCCACTTTTAAGGCGGCTTTGACTATGGCGGTGCCTCGGTAACCGTCGATTGCCCGTAAAAGTTCTGCAAATCTTGCCATATCGGTAATCGCTGCCCGATGTTTTTTCGTCGTCGGTTTTAATGCATCGACCAGATCTCTACAGGGATCTGAGCTGCATCTGTTGGTGGCGATAGCATATCTGAATATCATGGAGCATTGACTTCTGGTGCGGTGAGCGGTTTGCCCGGCCCCTCTTGCTTCAATCTTTCTCAGCATTGCGAGTATCTCCGGCGGGGTTATCTCAGAGATGTTCATGCTGCCGATTGCTGGCAGGATATCATTTTCAAGATTTGCCAGGTCGCGAGTTCTGGTCGATTCTGATAAATGCAGCCGTTTTGTGTTAAACCATTCTCTGGCCACGACTTCAAAGCTGTTCGTGAGCTTGCTTCTCTCAGAGACTTTTTTTGCCTTACGATTCTCGACCGGGTCGATGCCCCGCTCTTTGTTCACCCTGGCTTCATCAGCTCTTTTTCGAGCTTCTTCAAGCGATACCAGCGGGTAGGTCCCGAGGAGAAGATCTTTGCGGGTGCCTGCCCTATTAGTGTAGCGAAAGAACCAGCGTTTGTAATTATCGGTGTCATTACCCCAGAGGTAAAGACCTTCACCGTCGTGATACTTTGTAATCTTTTTGCCTGGCCTGGTTTTCATACTTTTAACCTGACTGGCAGTCAATAGATATTTGGCCATGAGTCGCCTCCAGTGAATGTCTGCAAAAAGGTGGTAATCTTGAAAAAGGTGGATTGTTACCATCAGATGTTACCACCGGAGGGGGTGGTCAATCAAATAAGACCGAAGAGTTCCAATAAGGTTCGCTAAAATGAAAAATCCCGCTGTTGATGCGGGATTTTGAATCTTTTCGGACCTCATTGGATCCGATTTCGGCTGGGGTGCAGGGAGTCGAACCCCAATAGGCAGTTCCAGAGACTGCAGTCCTACCATTAGACGACACCC
>SABV01000101.1 GCA_009928855.1 Erysipelotrichia bacterium
GACGACGAAATATGGAAAATAGCTACCGATCTTCAGATAGCATCATTGAGCTTTACCCATGCAGCGATGGTATATGAGCTAAAAAAAGACATCACCAGTAAAGGCTTTGACAGTCCATTTGCACTAAGAAGCAGCCAGATAGACCGCCAGTCGAAAGAAGTCGAATTTGACTACGCTCGCCGCACTTTCATGCGGCTGAAAGAACCGCCGTTGCCAGAAGAACTCGCCCGGGTTAATTATCAGAAGTCTGTCGCTTCGGGCGAGATCTGGCTTGCCGAGAACGAACTGCTTGCAGCTTCTCTGACCTCACAGATAAAGGCAAACAATCTCGAAGTTATTATCGAACGCATTAAAGCCAGATTGCGCGAAGAAAACAGCACTCTCGAAAGCACCATATTAAAATCATCGAGGGACGGCATAGTTATTCATCCCCTGCTCTGGGGCCATTATAAATTTAAACCCGGCTCAGATGCCTGGGAAGGAATCAGCATTATTCAGATAATCGGCGAAGGCAGCTATTATCTCGAAGCTCTGGCAGACGAAGCAGATGCGAACATGCTTAACGAAAAAGCTTCAGCGACCATAGAATTTGACGGACTGCCGGGCCGGCAATTCTACGGTGAAATAACCAGCATCAGTAAAGCTCCGCGAAAGGTGCGCAGCATGAAGGAGAGCGCTATTCGCTTTTTTCCGGTGCAAATCAGCGTAAATGCCAAGAATGGGCTCATGGTCGGCAGTAAAGCCAAAGTAACAGCTGTTCTCGGCGAAAAAGAAGGCGTATTTATTCCGCGAGATGCCCTTAAAAAAGTCGAAAACGGCTACGAGATTCTTCTAAAAACGGCATTTGGAACAACTCCCAAGCCCGCGCAAATTGAAGAATTCAACCATGACTGGGCCATCTGGAAAGATCCACCGGCACAGGAAGGGACGCTGGTTTACCCATGACTCCAGGTGTCAGAAAAAAAAGCATTTCAAATATAATAATGGTTGCCATTGCAGCGGCCGCCTCATTGCTGACCGGCTGTTTCGACAACAGCACGCCCATGAAAAAGGTGGGAGCAGAACTTAACAACCCGGTAATGCCGATCTCACGCGCCGAATTTATCTCACTGCGCGAAACCCTGATTGCACCGCCCTTTGTTACCGAAGCACTTGAACTTATACAAGAGGGAAGCAATATCAAAGCTGACATGGAAATAGCGCGTCTTTCACCGGGCGAACGCGTTCAATGGCTGAAAGAGAAGCAGCTTGAGTTAAAAAAGCTCTCTATAACTGTAGAGCGTGACCAAAAACTGCTTGATATAGCAGAAAAAAGCGAAAATAAGAGCATTGAGCTGGCGCGTCTGGCCATGGAACAACGCCAGATCGAATACGAAAGAGCAATAGAAGGTCGCGACTGGCTACGCCTGCTTGATTTAAGCGAAACAGACAAAGCTGGCAAGATAAGATTGAATATGCTGCAAAAACAGCTTGAAGCCTCAAAAAAAATGGCAGAACGGGGGTTTGTAGCAAAACAGGAGCTTGTAGATAACGAAAAAGATTTGTCAGTGCAAGAATTGAATGCTTCGCTGACACAACGCCTCATAGATTTTGTCGAAAAATTTCCTGACGAAAAAAAAGTTTTTGAAGCAGAAGAAGCTCTTAAAAAAGCCAGGCTTGCCGTCGAACCAGCCGACTTTTCTGCGCAAAAAAATATTGCTGATTACCAGTTTGCACTAAACGAGTCGTTACGCAAATTTACCCAGATTGCCTCGTCGGTAAAAGAACTTGAACAGGAACTCAAATCACTGGTTATCGCGGCTCCCGACAACGGGGTTCTACTATATGGAGAAACCTATGATGGCAGCGAAATTCTCAAATTAAGGGCTGGTGCACAGGTTTACCCGGGACTGAATTTTCTCAAGATTGTCGACCCGCTTAATTGTGGTTTTTCATTTGCCCTCGACCAGAGAGACACAATAACCGTCGCTTCTTTGACACGCGTATTTTTCAGACCCGATGCAATGCCAGAGCTGCTTCTGGCAGGCACTATCGAATCACATGTTCCCGTCGCTCTCGAAATACCGCAGGCAAAACCAGATGGCCGAACACAGGTTGTTTATAAGGCAAGCGTCGCCTCTTACCCGTCGAACTTCAAAATTGGTTATTCAGGAACAATTTATTACGACGATTTTTTCAGCAATTCACGTTCAAAATTCAGGGGAAATCGCAGCACCACGGTCACCAGACGCCCAATGCGGCGCACAATGAGCACCATCGGCGATGTTAAACCAGCCAGCGCGTCATTTGTCGTTGCAAATTTTCAGGGCAAATTGAGTGAGATTTCAGAAGAGGGAAAAACCGTTAAAGCCAACGAACAGATTGCGGCGATTGCTTGCGAAGAGCTGATTCAGAGTGCCAGAGACACCGAGATTGAGCTGAACAAAAAGAATGAAGAGTATCAGTTGCAACTGCAAAAAAACAGGATTGACCAGGAAAAAATGAAAAAAAGCATGGAAGTGCGCGCCGGCGCCCTTGAAGTGGCTAAGTTAAAACATGCCGCCCTGCTGAAAAGTCGCGATGAAGACCAGATTATCGAACTCAAAAGATCACTTGAGGTTTTACAAGCCAAAATAGCGCTCGCCAGAGAAAAAATTCTTCATCTGAGTGAATTACGCAAAAAAGGTTTGAGTTCTGAACTTGAAATATTGCAAAGCAAGAGCGAACTGGCAAATCTGCAAAAAGACCATGCAGTCACCGAATACAGGCTTAAAACTGAAGAGTCAGGTCCGACACGCCGATCAATAAAGCTTTCTGAACTGGATGTGCGTAAAGCTGAACTCGAAAAAGAAAAAGCCGAACTCGACGCCGAAACGGGCGATCTGAGAAACAGCATGGCCGCAAGGCTTCTTGAGGCCGAAATAAACAGGCTTACCGTGTCGCTTGGCCTGATCAATGAACAGATTGAATCTGCCAGAATTAAAGCTCCAACAGACGGCGTCATTATTCTGAATGAGTATAACAAAGCTGGCGGCGGCATGGGCAAGGCCAGAGTTGGCGATAATGTTTACAGCCGTATTCCGTTTATGCAGGTTGCCGATGTCAGAAACCTGCATGTCCACGCTACAGTTTCAGAGATGGATGCCAGATTTATCAAAGAAGGCGATGAGGTGCAAGTCATTCTCAAAGGCAGTTCAGAGAAATCGTTGCGCGGATGGGTTCATTCAGTCGGCATTATCGCCACCACTGAATTAAGCAAACGCCAGGACGCTATAGTTCAAATAATCATCAGCATGATTTCACCCGAGACAGGGCAGGCCGAAACAGACCCGGCTTTTCGCCCGGGAAGCACCTGCGAGCTCGAATTCAAACTATATGATTTGCCAGAGGCGCTGTTTATACCTTTCGACAGTTTGCTGCCCACCGCAACAGCGACCTGCATAGTAACCGATAACGGCACAGTCAAACCCGTCGAGTTGCTTTTATCAGATGGCCTGCGTGGATGTGCCGTAAAAAGCGGGCTGCAAGAAGGTGACAGGATTCTGCTTATGGAGGCGGTTGATGATTAAAACAGAGCAACTGCAGCGATATTTTCACGCCGGCGACACCTGTGTTAAAGCCGTTGACAATATAGATATAAATATTGCACCCGGTGAATTCGTGGCGATAATGGGGCCATCAGGTTCGGGCAAATCAACCCTGCTCTACGTTCTGGGCGCTATGGACAAGCCAACCGGCGGAGTAATAAGCATTAACAGCAAACGACTGGATCTGATGAATGACCAGGAATGTTCTGATTTTCGCAATAAGGCACTGGGCTTCGTGTTTCAGTCGTTTCATCTGCTGCCACGCATGAATTTGGTGCGCAACACCGAAATACCCATGGTTTATGCTCAGGTTCCTTCTGAAGAGCGCAAAAGCAGAGCAGAAAAAATGTTGAGGGCAGTGGGCCTCGGCGAACGTTTCCATCATTACCCGACCGAACTCTCTGGCGGCCAATGTCAACGGGCGGCAATCGCCAGAGCACTGGTTAATTACCCTGCCCTGCTGCTGGCCGATGAACCAACCGGCAATCTTGATTCAAAAACCGGTCTCGAAATAATCGGAGTGTTTCAAGCTCTGAATCGTTCAGGCATGACGGTGGTCATGGTGACGCACGACGAAAACATGGCCAGGCACGCCGGGCGCATCATAAGAATGAAAGATGGCCGTATTGAGCGCATAGAGCTCGTCAAAGAACCACTGCAGTCGCTTCTGCCCGCCGAAATAGAGACCTCTTTGCAGGAGGTCTGCAATGAGGCTTACTGAGCAGATAATCACCGGCGGCACCGGGTTACTTGATCATCCGTTTCGCACATTTCTTACAATGCTGGGAATAATTTTCGGTGTCGGAGCAGTTATAGCAATGGTGTCGATCGGTGCTGGCGCCGAAAAGGAAGCACTGGAAGAACTTAAAAAATTCGGTGACTCCAGCATCAGAATAAGCTCGGTCGAAATTCAGGGCGAACGTCTCTCAGAAGCCTTAAAAAAGCAGGCACGTGGCCTGAGAATGGCTGATGTGAACAGTATTCTATCGACCTGCCCTTTTATAGATATGGCGGTTCCTGAGAAAATAGACGAATATAGCTTTTACAGCTTCAATAACAAGCCTCTGGCAAAGATTATCGGTGTTGGCGAGGGTTTTTTGCCGGCTTCAAGGTTTGAAATAGACCGAGGGCGTTTTTTCAGCGCTTTTGAACAGGAAACCGCAGCGCAGGTAGCCGTTCTTGGTGCCGGAATAGCCGCAGAAGTGTTTGGTGAAGTTGAAGCAGTCGGCCAGGTAATTCAAATAGAACGCATCAGACTAAAAATCATCGGCGTAATGAAACAACAGGGTTCTGGCAGCGGCAAACTGGCCATAAAGCGCCGAGATCACGATCGCGACGTGTATATTCCCATCAAAACAAGTTTACAGCGCCTTGAGAAGTGGCCCGTAGAAGACAAAGATCTCTACCACGAAATAAACAGTATCTGGGTCGAAATTAAAGAAGGTTATGATCTGCTGGCGGCACGCGATCGCATCGCCGCAATATTAAAACGGCGTCACGCAGAAATAGACGATTTCGAGATTCAGGTGCCACTTGAGATTTTGCAGCAAAGCCAGAAAACCCAGAACCTTTTTAACCTGGTAATGGCGCTTATCGCAGGCATATCTCTGCTGGTGGGCGGCATCGGCATCATGAACATCATGCTGGCCTCAGTAAACGAACGCACCCGGGAAATAGGAGTGCGACGAGCCCTGGGCGCCTCAAAACGCGACATCGTTATCCAGTTTCTTGTCGAAGCCACTCTCATCAGCATATTGGGCGGCCTGATCGGCATTTTTGCCGGAATCGGCACATCCTGGCTGATTGCCCTTTACACCGGCTGGACAACCGCAGTTCCACTGTCGTCCGTGCTTATAGCCTTTTTTGTATCAATCAGCGTCGGCATCGTTTTCGGCAGTTTCCCGGCCGCCAAAGCTTCTGCGCTTGATCCGGTAAAAGCGCTGCGTTACGAATAATCGCCGATTATTGCAGACAAACAAAGCCCGTATTACAATGCCGTTCTATCTCTTTGCGGTTAAAAAAAAATTCAGTTGCAAAAAAAATCAGAATTTGCTAGAATACCCAGACATCCCGCTCGGGTGGTGAAATTGGCAGACACGCAAGATTCAGGTTCTTGTGCCCGCAAGGGTGTGGGGGTTCAAGTCCCCCCTCGAGCATGACGAAAAGCCCGCTGAAAAGCGGGCTTTTCGCTTAATCGGGGTTGTGCTATAGATTTTGCATTTTTAAAACACTGGAGAAGCTTTTGTGACCGACAAGAAATCAGACGGAACTCAGGTTAAAACGGACAAAAAAACAAAAAAGAATTTGAAAGACTCAGAGATTCCCATGCCGAAAACTATCGACCTGAAAGCGGCTCACCGCAAGGCTATGCTGGTAATGATCGGAATTTTTCTGGCGATTCTGCTGGTGATGGTTGTATTTCAAGACCAGATGGACTTTGCCACCACCGGCGGCATGTAAAATCATAAAATACCAGCAACCCCTCATCGTAATGCCTCCAAGCCGCGATATCGGCCTGAGAGCTGCATGACTCGAACAACAGCCGGGTTTTGCCACGCGAGGTGCGTTGCCAGAAAAATTCGGGCGTGATATCGTAAAAAGATCGCCCGTCGGCAACTGGAGGCAAATAGAAGTGACAAGAACACACCCTGCAGCTGT
Organism: Erysipelotrichia bacterium; assembly: GCA_009928855.1. Taxonomy (GTDB): domain Bacteria; phylum Muiribacteriota; class Ozemobacteria; order Ozemobacterales; family Ozemobacteraceae; genus Rifleibacterium. The sequence goes on from SABV01000101.1 coordinate 6,225, forward strand.
TATTCTTTTCTGCACACTCCTGATATTTTTCAGCGCAAACGTTGCCCCGGCCGGGCAGACCTGGATGACCTGGAACACGCGCTCAGGGCTTCCCAGCAACAATCTTACCTGCCTGGCCATTGTTAAGGGCAAAATGGCGGTCGGCAGCGATAAGGGCATCGGCATCTTCTGCGAAAACTATTCGGGCTGGTTTAATCTGGCCGATTATAACGAAAAACTCACCGACCTGGCCGTCAGATCGATTGATTTCGACGATTACGGCACTCTCTGGGCCGCCACTCCCAACGGTCTTTTCGCCATCGATCTCGAAAAATTTCCTGAACAGACACCCGAAATAAGGGTTTTTGACACGCAAAACGGCCTGTCTACAATCGATGTTGAAGTAGTGCAGGTTCATGAAAATAAAATTTACGTCGGCTGCTTCGGCGGCTGGTTATTCGCATCGCCAATTTCTCCAGGCAGCACCGTCTCGGCGTTTTCGCCGGTTAACTCCCAGAACCTCGCCAACGATGACGCTAACAAATTTTTATCGGTCGGCATTACCGCTCTCGCCATGAATTACCCGGGCGGTGGCATCTACTCAACCAAGGGGCAGGGCCTGCTGCGCGCTGCCACCGGCGAGAACCTGGTTGGCAGTGACGAACTTTTCTCAGACTGGGTGAACGATTTCTGGGCTTTTGAAGAAGGCAAAAGTAATCGCATAATTGCGGTAACACAGAATCAGATGAATTTAATCAAAAATAACCAACCGGTCGGACGCAACACTCTGCCGATAAAAGACGCCTGGATCAGCTGCCTGACAACGGCGCCAGACGACGAGACTGATGAATACAAGCGCGATAAGCCAAAAGGGTTTCTGAACCTCGAAACTTTTATCGCGAAACGCGTTTTATATGTGGGAACACGCGGGCAGGGTCTGTGGGTTTTCAATGATGGGCGCTGGAACAATCTCACCTCGCGCGACAGCCCCCTGCCCTCTGACAATATCAACAAGGTTTATTACCTGCCCGGCCCCCGAAAACTGGCCATTCTATCAGAAGGCGGCCTCACGATGCTTGGCACCGACGAAGACAGCCAGTTCGATATATTTGAAACCAGCGGCTCTGAACCTTACTGGGCCAAAACTTTCTGGCCATTCATGCAGATGTGGGGCCCATACGTCTACGGCTACCCATCGCAAAAATGCTACCCAATAGAACCTTACATCTCATACGGAAAAATTATCCGTGGCAAAGACATCTGGATCAAGCATGACAAGGGAATTTCGCGGTTCATTTTTCCGGTTGCCCCATTTATCGGCGTCATGCAATATCGTTTTCATCTCGGCGGCCGCTGCGAAGCAAAGACCAATGATCCGACAAAAGACCTGACAATTGAAGACAACAGCACCACCGCTGATCGACCGCCAACCGCCCCGGGAGAAGAACTCTGGCACCATTACTGCCTCGAACAGCCAACCGATTACTCTCTGGCGCCACTCGCTGACATCTGGGTATCACTCGATATGAAAACCATGGTCGGCCCGGACCAGGAAGTGCTTATCGACGCCTCTTCACCCGAAGAACCAACCCCCGAAACTATAAGTTCGGCGCTTTCACAGTATGCCGCGAACTCAGACAACGCCTCGGCCACGGGCACAGCAGTCATAAGAGTCGGCGAAAACCGCTTTGACACGCGTGGTCATCAACTGTTCACGGTTGCATCATTACATCAGGAATGCCCATTGCACGCAATTCCATCAGCAAACATCACTGATATGACACTTGACCTCTCAGAAAGAAACTGGGTGATCTTCGACCACAACAAGCTTGCCTGCCTTGATAACCGCATCGGAGAAACCGTTCCTGACCCGACCGTTAACGACTGGTATGAGTTTGCTTCAGAGCAATTACCCTGGGAAAAAGACGAACAACTTCTCTGCATACAGCGAGTCGGCTCAGCCATCTATGTCAGCGCTGAGAATTCGGGGGTGTTTTATCTCTCGACCGCACATACCACCATCTTAAAAGACCTGCGTCCCTCAGAATGGGTGCGCATCGAGTTGCCACCCGACTCTGAAGAACCAGACCAGTTCAAAAAAATCGTTGCCATTGCATTCTGGAAAAGCGACAAGGCTGAACTGGTAGCCATGCTGCACAAAGACAGTCTGTCTGTATTTGACGGGCAAACCCTTAAACCCGTGGCAGTGCCAAAACGCAACTACACATGCATGGTCGCCGACCGCGACAACAAGCTTTGGCTCGGGTCGCTGCAGGGCCTTCTATACCTGTCTCCGGCCGGTAAAGTAAAAACCATATTCGGCAAGGCCAACGATTTCAATTCAGAACGGGTAGTCACTATGGCGACTGCACCCGACAATGCCAAATACCCCTATGTATTAGCAGTCGCAGTAGACCAGCAGGCGCATGAGAACACAGGCTCTTTCAATTTTTTCCGCTCTTCAGATTCGCCACCGATGCTTACGCGCGGCGCTGACAGCCCATACAGACTTCGAGTAATCAATCCGGCGATCGGCAACGCCCAGATCATGCTCTATGACGGAGAGAAATGGGAACCCATGTTCAGACCGGGTGTCATCAGCATGATGTTTGACCAGTCGTTTTTGTGGATATCAACTTCATCGCGAGTCATGCGCCTCTATATGCCGACCGTAGTGCAATCTTACTGATACAAAATCACCCCAAAATATCGCTTGTTTACACTGCGCCTTTGAATACATTTTTGACTCAAATTGAGGTGTTATTTTGAAAAAGCTGTTTAAATGCGCCATACAGATGCTGGCAATTGCAGGTTGTCTGCAAACCGGTTTTGCGCAGACTTCAGAAAGCATTGTTCCGGCCGATCTTCGCCATGAACGCATTTACACGGTAATTACCAGCCGTTTTTATGACGGCGATGTCGACAATAATTTTTATAACCGTGAACGCATAGAAAAAGGTGACCCGCATTACCGGGGCGACTTCAAAGGACTTGCCGAGCGCCTGCCTTACATAAAAGAACTCGGTTTTACCGCAGTCTGTGTAACCCCACCGGTCGAGAATCGTGGCGGCCTTGACTTTATGGGGTTTAACGCCTATGACTACGAAACCTTTGAGCCAAGATTGTCTTCAGAAGACTTTGCCTGGCAAGACCTGATCAACGCAGCAAAACAACAGCATTTAAAAATCATTCAGACGCTGGTGGTAAACCATGTCAGCAACTACGGCATCAGAAACCATTATTTTATTCCCAGACTGCCGTTAAAATTTTATCGTGGCCCAATCAAGCCCCAGTGGCCCTATATCTACAATCTCGGCAATTACAAGAATACGTTCAGAATGGACAACGACAACCCCTGTGCCCCGGAATGGTTTCAAGACTGGCGGCATCGCGACCCGTGGGCCGCCGGCCCGCTTAAAGACCCGGTAACGGGGGCCACTTTCCCGGCCGACAATCTGCATCCCGAAAGATTTTTCTCGACCGACGAAAAAGATTTGAACCCTGAATGGTTTCACCGCGAAGGATGGCTGACCACGTCTGAAACAACAATTACAGAACGGGTGCAGCACGCTCATCTCGACGAGAACAGCATCGATCTCGCCACCGACAGATGGAAAATAAGAAACTTTTTTGCGGCGCTCGGCAAGAAGTATATTTCCAGAGGTGTTGATGGCTTCAGAATTCAGTTTGCCCGCAACACCGATCGGCACGACCTTATTTATATGGTCGAACAATGGCGCCAGCTTAAACCCGACCTGATTGTCATCGCTGATGTCGCTCCGGTAGAAGATGGTTACGGCAAGCTTTCGGGCAGCAACGAGCCCTCAGAACTCTGCCCCTGGTGGTATACGCGAACCTTCAACAACCCTCACGACCCCGGGGTGCAAAACTCGGGGCTGGCGGTAATGGATTACCCGATGTTCAAAACATTTGCCACTTCGCTCTGCAATGGCCATTTTTCAGGAATCGGCAATATTATCAAGTATGACTGGGCCTACGCAGATCCTTTAAGCCTGGTAACCTTTTTTCATAATTTCGATATCGGTCCAGAAGACGGCAATTTAACCAGGTTCTCAGGCGACACCTGGAAAGCAGCCTGCGCATACAACCTTCTCTGGACCATGCGGGGTGTGCCAATGCTGTTGATGGGCGAAGAGTTTGAATTTATGCGGGGAATGCCGCAAAAACCGGTGCTTGCGACCGACCTGCTTTCGACAACCGGCAAGGCTTATCTGGGCGACAATCTTCTTGCAGACAATATTGAACAGACAATGCAACACCCCCTGTTTCAACATATCAGGCGTCTTAACCTGATTCGTGCCGCCGTTAAGGCGCTTGCGACAGGTAATCTCGAAAACGGCAGCGAGTTCATTTCGGGCATCAGTTTTGTGCGTAATTTCAATAACGGCGAAAGTTACGCGGTTGTAGGGCTGAGCGCTTTTATCGACCAGGATATAACTGTAAACAGAGTATTGCCGGGCAATTATGTCGATGCGATTACCGGCGAGACTCAGACAGTTGCGACCACCACCCGGTCGATAAATTTTACAGTCAAAGCAAACTCGGCCGGTATATGGGTTCTTAACGGTCTCGGCAAAATTGGCAACGATACTACATATCTGCGCTGATTCTGCAAAAATTCGCCTGATGAGGATGTATGAAAAAACAAAAAATTACCCTGTTCCTGCTGTGTATTTTTTCTCTTTTTGTAACGCATTTAAAGGCTGAGTCTATACCAGACGATATCTTAAAAATGGTCAAAGACATTGAGTTGCCAGGCGGGAAAATTGATTCGCTGCTCGTCGATATGCACATGCGCCTGCCCGACACGGTGGCACACCTGTTTTGCAGGTTGCGATACAAAGCCCCAGAAACCTTTTCTCTGCAGATATTTGATGGTCATGACAGTACGCCGTTGTTAATAATCATTGATCAACTGGCCTTGATCAATGATCCATTTGCTGAGCAATTAAGCGTCATTGCATCTGCAGGCGTAACATTTGATTTTGTGCCCACAGACAAACAGTATAACGCTGTTTTCGCCTTCAATACCCCTGTAGACGGCCAAGTCAACAATAAAATCAGGCTCGACTTTAAAACCATGTTTTCTCGATTATCAGAAAATTTTGAAATAAATACCGGCAGCGGCAGCAAAATAATCTTTTCGGGCATGACTAAAGAAAGCAGTCGTTGCAAAGGGGTTTTTGACACGCAAGCAACGATTCCTCTGCATGCATTGAGCATGTTTATTGAAGAATCAGATGTGCCGGTAATTGAAGTCAGCCGTATTGAATGCGAAGTATCAGAACCCGAACCGGCATTTCCGCTGCAGCAACTGCAACAACTGCGTTTAGTAACCAAACCAATAAAACCTGAAGGTTTCATTGACTCAATCTTTGCCATGAACGCCCTTCTCAAGGCTGTTTTTACCAGAGCGGCCATTTACCGGCCCGAAATTCGAGAAAAAGTTTCTGAAATGTTTTCTCTTAAAGACTTCGACTGGCAAAGCCTGGCTGGCAGAGATGCCCG
>SABV01000492.1 GCA_009928855.1 Erysipelotrichia bacterium
GACTCGCCAGGAGTTATATTCCGATGTTTTTGAATACGTAAATATGTTCTATAACTGTAACCGGGGGCATTCCTACCTTGCTTATAAAGCACCGATAGAGTTCGCCTCAGTCAACAAAGCGAGAATGGCCGCTTGAAAAAATGTCCATTTTTACTTGACCATTCCAAAATCCCGAGATAACAAAAGCAAATACGGTAGAAAGCTTCATGAAAGCCAACTCCACTCTCCGCATCGGCAAAGATGCCGTCACCGATTTCCTCACCAGACTAAACACCCTGTCAGCGGCAGTCGTTAAAGCCGCCGAAACCAGCGCCATCAACCAGAACCGCAAAACCATCATGGCCGCTGATGTCGAACAGGCCATGACCTCAGTGACCGGCGATACTTCCGACCTGCCGTTCCTTTTCAAACAGATCGAAAAGCTCAACGCCAGAGACACCGCCGACCTTGCCGCCCTGATCCGCGCCTGGGTCGACTCTCACTGACTCATGATCAAAGACGACCTGGCCCGCACCATCGCCGAAGACTACGAACTTTCCCGCTCCCTTTCAACGCGCATCGTTCAAACCCTGCTTGATAAAATCATCGACGGCCTGGTGAAAGAATCCCGCATCGAGCTCCGCCGCTTCGGCGTCTTCGCTGTTAAACAGCAGGGCCCCCGCGTCATCACTCTCCCATCCGGCAAAAAAATAAAACGCCCGGCTCAGAAGGTAGTAACCTTCGCACCAGGCGCCGCAGTCAAAAAGAAACTAAACCCCAAAACCAGCAAGAAAAAGTAAAATTATTCTTCTGCCTCAACCGCCGGCAGAAAGACTTCTGAGGGAACCTTGAACCGCCGCGCCAGAGCTGCAATATGCCGCAGATTCAACTCCCGCTTTCCTGCTAGAATCTCCGAAACTACGCCTTGGCTGCCTAATTCCGAAAGATCTTTCTGCCGCAGGCCGTGTTGCTCCATAAGAAATCGCAACATATCCAGGCCTGTCACATCGGCCATCGGGTGCCGCGCATCATCATATTCCCGCAACCGCATTTCGAGAATATCCATCAGACCGCAAAGCGGATGCTTCTTCTTCCGGCCGATCTCGGCCATAACTTCTTCCATAACCGCTGTTGCCCGATCGTAGTCTGCATCTGACCTGATTCTATCCACAGACACAATCTTCACAACATCCAGCCACTTGCTTAGCAGATTAGGCCGTGGCGGAATCCGCTCTTTTGTCGCATTGACGCTGGTAGTCGTTCCCTTCATGGCTTCACCTCACTTCTTCTGGCGTTTCGGTTTCCATGTGTCGCGGTCGTATTCTTCGTGAGTCAATACCGCTACAACGAAAACCTTCTGCCATCTATATTCAACTTTGGTAACCAAACGAAACTTGTTCCCACCGATGTTAAACACGCACAACCCACGCACATCATCCGCTGCCGGAAACACCGCCCTGATTTCCATCAGATTGTGAAATTCCATGCGGCTCACAACCTTGAACCATGCATCCAGAGGCCCTTTTGCGGCTATATGTATCCGAGCGAATTCATTGAGTTTTCTGCGCGTGATAACATGCATCTTAATTTAAGTATATCTCAATTTGAGATTTTTTCCAAGTATTGCTTTTGCCTTAATACCGGCAATAGAGAAGCCAGGCAACTTATGGAGTAGCGCGCAACACCACGGGATTAAACAATTCAAGCCAGATCTTTTTCAATAAGCTTACCTGGGGAACTTTTTTCTCTGGTGGTTGCCATACTTTTACCGGCAAAGGTTTACTTACTGGCGATGGTAGTAACCTGAAAGTAAGGTTATCAAGTTTAAGGCTTTGGTTTTGAAGTATTGCAATCATGCTTTTATTCTGGTCATTCAAGAATTTATTTTGTTCTGCCAGGAGCATAACAGCCTTTTCCAGATCAGCAATTCTTTCAGCGACGCCTGAGCCCGTTTCCAGTTGCTGAGTTATTGGCGGTGGTGGTGAGCATGTTGCTTTTGTTTCAATAGCAGCGACAGCGGGAGATATGCCAGAATCTACCGCCTGTTTCATTGCTGACAGCAAATTCTCTGACCCGGAAGGTATAAACGAGATCCTGCCTTCCTTTGTTATGTCTATTTCTAAAAGTTTGCACCAATAGCGGCATTGAGTGGCGCTGATGCCTAACTTTTCAGATGTTTCTATTATCGCTAATTTGTTCATGTTTAAACCTGCTTTAAGATTTAATACGCTGTATTTTCTTTAAATCCTGACATCTTATCGGCACAGAATC
>SABV01000102.1 GCA_009928855.1 Erysipelotrichia bacterium
AGAGTCGCTCCCGATGCAAAATTGCGCGATTCGGTTGTTAAAATGTCGCGTGGAGGTTTCGGAGCGCTCGTAGTGTGTGACAATGAAGACAGACTTCTTGGCGTGTTTACCGATGGTGACCTGCGCCGCTATTTTGAAAAAACAGATGTTTGCAGTCTTGATGTTCCGGTCTGCGATGTTATGACCGCCAAACCACGCTTTACTACCCCTGATCGTCTGGCAATGGAAGCCCTCAAGACCATGGAAGACAAATCGATAACTTCTCTGCCTGTTGTTGAAAACGATCTGGTAGTTGGTTTTCTGCATCTGCACGACATTTTGCGTTCACGCCTGGTTTGATTTTTTTTAGTCTTCACGAATGGTCGTAAAATTCTTATAATCGTACACATGATTATGAGATTAAAACTCGCCATGCTTTTATGCTTTTTGCTGACTGCTGTTCCAATGCAGTCAGAGGCTTCGGTCTTTTCTGATGCGCTCGCCAAAGCCAGAAAAATCATGCAGAGTGCTTTTCAATTGAGCTTTTTGCCCGATGTGCCTGTTGTCTTTTATAAAGACAGCTTCAATAAGATGTTCGAATATACCAATAAAAGCATTGACGACATGAATTTAAAATATGGCGATCGTACCATTACCGCCGCCGAATTTCAGGATGACAAGGCTACCCACATAAAAAAATCAGCCGAACTGGCTCTGCACATCAAGAGCCTTATCGGCTCGGCTCACCTTGCTTATGGTATAACTATGGTGGTTGGCTACCTCAAAGAAGCTCTTGATGGTTCGTTTCTTAATCCGGGTGGTTCACGCAGTAAAGAAGATATTTATGCCGACAGGGTTGGCGCGAGCGCCGTCTTTGGCCAGAAAAAGTTTGACGCTTCTCTTAAAAAGCATCTGGGGAGCTTCGTTAACCCTGATCCCGTTTCTTCTGCACAAGATGCTGTTACCAAAAACACCCCGGGAGGCTCAGACGAGCAGGTTGTCGAAACCGTCGTAAGCCCCTTCGCTGAAAAGTCTCTGCAGATCGGTGGAACGTCTGATGACAGACAATCGCTTTTAAAACGCTACTATGAAGCTGCCGAAAAGGGTGATGCTGCAATGGTTCAAAAACTTGCGGCAGAATTACAGGCTTTGCCCTGATTTATTGGCAATAAAAAAAGAGGCTGGCTCTGTTTGAGCCAGCCTCTTTTTTATTGCGCGATATTATTTGCTGCCGAGGGTTGCCACCATCACGGCCTTGATAGTATGCAGGCGGTTTTCGGCCTGGTCGAACACTCTTGAATATTTGCTTTCAAATACTTCGTCGGTGACTTCCATGGCGCCCACTGTTTTAGAAACGATGGTTTCGTTGTTATGAAACGCGGGCAGACAATGCAGAAAGAGGGGTTTTTCTTTGCCTGTCATTTTGAGCATTTTCATGTTGACCTGGTAAGGAGTGAGAAGCTTGATGCGTGCTGCCATCTGGTCTTCTTCGCCCATGCTTGCCCACACATCTGTGTAGAGAACATCAGCACCTTTAACGCCTTTTTCGACGCTATCGGTAATGGTGATTTTTCCGCCGGTTTCGGCTGCGATAGCTTCTACTTCTTTTACCAGCCATTTTTCAGGAAACAATGATTTCGGAGCGACAATGCGACAGTCCATACCCATTTTGGCGCAGCCGATCATCAATGAATTGGCCATGTTATTGCGGCCATCGCCAACGTATGCGAAGCTGATGCCTTTGAGAGTGCCGAAATATTCTTCGATTGTCAGAAGGTCGGCAAGAATCTGAGTGGGATGATACATGTCGGTCAGGCCGTTCCAGACGGGAACGCCAGCGTATTTGGCCAGTTGCTCCACTGTTTCGTGTTTAAAACCGCGAAATTGGATAGCATCGAACATGCGACCCAGAACTCTTGCGGTATCAGCGACGGTTTCTTTTTTGCCAAGCTGAATATCGTCTTTGCCGAGGTATTCAGGATGAGCACCTTCGTCAATCGCGGCAACGACAAAGGCACATCTTGTGCGTGTAGAAGGTTTTTCAAAAATAAGAGCTATGCTTTTGCCTTCAAGATTACGTGGTTTGATGCCGGCGTATTTGAGGCGTTTGAGATCAGCAGACAAATTAAGAAGATAGCGAATTTCATCGGGGGTAAAATCTTTGAGAGTGAGAAGATGACGACCAACAAGATTCATTGCCATTATATCGTTCCCTTTCCTGATAAAAAAGTGTCTTAAGGCCAATACCGAAATATTACTATCATTGAACAGCCACTAATGCAAGTCTGATGATTTTTCAGGATGTCTGGCTGATGGCGCCGTGGCAAAGTATTGAAAAACCGCAATCCTGGCATGATGCCCCTTTGGCTGGCTTCCAGGCCGTTTCGGTACGAATGGCTTTTACGGTTTGATTTATATGCTCTTCGAAAGTCAGTAGTTGTGGTTCTATCTCGATTATCTGCACGTCATCAGGAGTCAGATAGGCAATGTGTGAGCGGGCAAAATTCAGGCAGCCGATATCTCCGAGAACGCCACGACTGGCTGCTATTCGATATAGCGCGAGTTGGTCACGATAACTGGCATGGGCTTCAGGAGTGAATCTTTTGGTTTTAAAGTCGATAATGCGTATTTCGCCATCATTGCGGTCTACGCGGTCGGCGAAACCACGCACGAAGAATGCGCCTTCCGGTGCGTCAAACTTGACGTTCACTTCTGCTTCGATCATCCAGGGCTCTTTTTGCCCAAGTTCAGATAGAACATATTGTTTGACAATACTTCTGGCAAGATTGCCCGCGTGTTGACCGTTTTCGCCGTAGCAATGTATAAGAGTCGCCAAAAGGTCAATCGCTTTTTGTATGGCAGCTGATTTCGATAGCAGGTTGTGCCCGCCGTTGCCATGAAATACTCTTATTGTTTCATGAACCAGTGTGCCGAGTGTGCTTGAAAAGCTTTGCTGCCGTTCGTTAAAAGAGTTTACATGCCTGCTGTTGAAAAAATATCGTCGAGGGCAGGCATTGAAAAGATTGAGATCCTGCAGCGAAAAGATTTCCTGCTGGCAGTGGCGCTCATGCGCCTGAGCCTGCTCAGCATTTAAAAATGTCGTAATAGCTCTGATACTTGTCTCTAGTTCTGCTACGTCAGGTTGTGGAAGCGATGAAACTGCTGCGGTGTCTATCTTTGCTTGCCCGTGCTCAAGCCATTGTGTTACGATTGCCGGCCATTCGCTGAGCATGGCAATGCTGCCGAGAGCAGGCGAATTTTGCAGAATTTCGCATATTTCGTGCAGTGGCTCTGAAGGCTCGTTTTCTTTTTCTGGCGGCAGTGAAAGCGAATGTTTGCCGGTAATGACCAGAATGTCTTCGGCTCTTGTAAAGGCAACATAGAGTTTGCGCCGGTCTTCCTGCTCAGAGGCCATGCGATCGTTAAGCAGATATTTTTCGAGTAATGGCGATGCACCTTTTTTGCCCGTCTGCGAGGGGTCGTTGACAATAAGACCGTGCTCCCGGTCGAAGTATATTCGACTTGAATCCCGGTAATGCCGCCGTTTTAAGAATGGGCAGAATACCACCGGAAACTCAAGCCCTTTAGATTTGTGAATCGTCATGACCTTGATGGCATCGCCTTCTTCGAGCCCCAGCCCGGCTTCATCTTCGTCTATATCCGAGAGCAGAACGCGTTCTATGTAAGTCAGAAAATCGCGAAGCGAGGTAAAAATGCCGTTTTGCTCAAAGTTTCTGACGATTCCCAGAAACTTTGCCAGATTGTTTTCCATACGCCGTCGTTTTAAATCAGATGCTTGCGAAGCAGCATACTCATAAAACCCGGCTTGCTCAAGAATCGTGTGGCACAGGCTAAGCAATCCGGGCTTGCCACTTCGCTCTTTAAGCGATATAAAGAGATCTCTGAATTGCAAAGTTCTTGCCGAGAGCACATCTGCCTTTTGCGCCAGAATGTGCGGCAGCAAGGCGGTTTTTTCGTGACGGCCCGCTGACGAAAGCTGTGCCAGTTCTGAATCTTTAAGCCCATAGAGTGGCCCTGTAAGAATTTTTACCACTGAGTAGTCGTCGTTAGGCTGTGCGAGAAGCTTTAAAAAAGCCATTATTTCTTCTATCTCACTGCGTGCGTAAAAGCTGAAACCACCCGACATGAGGTAAGGTATCTGTCTCGCGGCCATAGCGTCTTCAAAATCGCGGGGCAGGCCTCTGATACTGCTGACAATAATGGCTATGTCTCCATATCGCAAAGCCCTGCTCTGACCTGTTTTTCGGTCGGTTATGCGTATGCCGGAGGTTGATATTGTTCTGATCATTTCGGCTAGCTGGTCGCATATCTGCTCGTTAGTGCTTTCGTCAGGCGTCAACAGGCATGATACCGCCGGAAATCTGCCTGAATTGCCACGCCTGGCGCTCTGGCGGACAAACATTTTTCCGCAGTCGCCGCCGCGTTCTAAAAAGGCGTCTGCTACTGTGATTATCTCGTTAAAAGATCTGAAGTTGTCTTTGAGAATAATGTCTTGATTGCTGTCGAAGTTTCTAAAAGTTTCTATATTGGCGCCTTGAAAACGATAAATGCTCTGTTTTTCGTCGCCAACAACGCTTATGTGACTTTCGCGGCCACGGCAGAAAAGGTTGACTATTTCGAGCTGATCCGGGTTGTTATCCTGAAATTCATCTATCAGGAATATACGGCGCTCTGGTAATGTGCCGGTTTGGCGCAAGTCTTTAATTAAGTTGCGCCCCCTGATGAGTATTTCATCGAAATCCAGCAGCCCGCGCTTTTCAAGTTCTTCTAGATAGCAGGTGTAGAAGCGATATAGCCATTCAAGGCTGTTTTTTTCGAGCTGGGTAACGCCGTCGACACGTTCGCTGAAGAGCTTGCGGGCGAAATTGTAAAATTCGGCGGGCTTAAGAAGGTAGCGTCTGATTTTTCCCAGGGCAGACGGAAACTCTCTTATCAGCTTTATAGCTACGGCCGCGCCAAGTGCTTCGGGACCCTCGATGATCTGTGGGCCAAAAATCTCGGCGAATTTTTCAACCAGTTCGGCAATTATGAGCTGTCGGGTATTCTCGGCAACAACCGCATCAGAACGATCCATGCCCGCTCCAAATGGGTCCTGGCGTAAAAAACGGGAGAGAAATGAATGAAAGGTAGAGACTTCCATATCGCGCAGTCTGCCCGGGTGAAGCTTGCGCTTTTCGACCAGGCGGGTTTTCATTTCGGCTGCCGCTTTGGTAGTGTAAGTTATGGCGACGAGTTCAGATGGTTTTATGCCAGCCTCTAGAAGCGCCACGATGCGTCGGGTTAGAACTTCGGTTTTGCCTGAGCCTGCCCCTGCAGAAATGCGTAATCTGCCGGCGCCAGGAAAAATAACTGCCTGAGACTGCTCAGGAGTGAGGCCATCGGTCAGTGCTTCTATCGTGTTTTTCATTCGTTGGCCTTTTTTTCTTTGCCTGATTCGAGCTTTTCCTGACAAAATGGGTAAAATTCACATTTCGGTTGTTTGTTAATGTCAAAGTTCAGGCATGATCTGGCGTCAGGGTGGTTTGACGGTTTGCAGGCGAAGGTGCGGTCGTGCTTGATTTCGTCGAGTATTCCGGCTAGAGAGCTTTCGAAACGGCTAAAATCGTCTTCGCTGACTTCGACACCATATTCAGGCCCACAGCCAAAGTTTAATGATGCGGAGCGTAAAAAGCCGGCTCGCATGCTTTTGTAATTTTTTTTGTAAGCTTCCTGTTTGATGTATAAAAGTGTGACAGCTGCTTTGTTAAAGCCCATTTTTCGGCAGGCCATAAGATAAAGTGGCATTTGCATTTCCTGGGGCAGACCCTCACGCGGAAAAGCCAGCTCGAAAATTTTTTCGGAGTTGCTGGCGTTGTTGGCGCTGGTTTTGTAATCAATAACAATAACGCCGCCATCATTCGTTCTGGCCAGGCGGTCGAAGCGTCCTCTGAAACGGCAGCCATTAAAAATGAAGTTAAAAGGGTGTTCGACTCCCAGGGTGCCTGAGGGAGGTAGCTGGTTGAGCCCATAGATAGCTTCGCGATATATCGGCATGGCATTTTTAATGCTCGTGCTTTCAAAATGTCTCTGGAAAAATTCGATATTGTTGAGCATGGGGGCGGCTGTTGCAGCAAAAATTTCGTCGAGATCACTGTCTGATGGCAATTTTCCTGATTCCCACGGGCTTTGTGGCTTGTGAAGCATTTCAAGGCATGCGTGAAATGCGTTGCCTACAACAAAATAGGGCTGTTTTGCCAGCAGCGGGTTTTGTATTTTCAGTATGTTTAAAAAAAGAAATCTTCGTGGGCAATCGATGTAATTACTTAATGAACTGGCCGAAAAAACGTATTCATCGGGAAGGTGTATTGTGTCGGTCTCTGAAGAGCCAAACACGCGAGGTCTTATGCCATGAACGGAAACGTGGGAGGGTACCATTGGCTCAAGCTCGGCAAGAACGGGTTCGAATAGACGCATAGAATCATCATTCAGGCGTGTCAGCCTTGTTCTGAATTCGCCTATGGTGAGTGGACGTTCTTCGAGCACAGCAGGTTCTTCTTTGAGTCCTGTTTCGTGCAGAAAAGGTGCCGGCAACGCCGGATCTGAACCAAGGCGATGCGGATAGGTAAGAATCAAGCCTTCTTTGGCTCTGGTCATTGCGACAAAGAAAAGCCGGCGTTCTTCTTCGAGATGATCTTCGTGATTAAGAGGGTAAGGGTTAAAAAAGCTGACCGGGCGGTTGCTTTTATCGAACTGGTTTTTCAGTTTTTCGATGGCTGCAGTCGATACCAGAAGGTTTTCGCGCAGATTAACCGGAAACTGCCCTTCGCAGAGTCCACAGATTGCAACAACAGGAAATTCAAGCCCCTTGGATTGATGGACAGTCATTATTCTTACGCCTTCGACTGGGGTTTCCTGGGTTTGTTCGAGGGTCGAAGCGTAATAGGTGAGCCATTCGTCAAATTCGGGCATGAGATCGGCAACGCATGGCTGCTTACCATGCTGAGCCGAAAAAATTTCACAGAAATCGGCGATCATGCAGCGGAAATGCAGGATGTTTCTTGCCTGTGGTGATGATGGGTCTTTGAGCAGATTGCTTACAGCGAGCAGAAGTCTTGCAAATATGACGTCGAGGGGCGCATCAGAGCAGTTTTCGAGAATACGCACGGTTTCTGCAAAAGAAGACGCTTTTACCATGGTTTCTTCGTCAGTTTCTGGTAGTTCTTCAGTTTTTACGGCGCTGATTTTTTCTAGAATATGCTGCATGGTGAACGCCGGGGTGAGTTCGGCAAACAGGGCCTGTATCCAGAGTGGATTTATGGCAAATATTGGCGAGGCAAAGGCGCGCTGCAGTGCTTCGTTGCGTTCGCTGCCGCTGGTTGCAGCCACTTTAAGCAATGAGGCCAGGGCAATGACTTCTTCGGCTTTAAAAAACTTCATGTCGCCAGCTATTTCAAATGGGATATGCAATGCCTGCATGCATTCTGCAAGCAGATCTATCTGATAATTGTTACGCACCAGTATGGCTATATCAGATGGTTTATATTTTCGTTCTTCGCCGTAAATCATCAGCGCGGCGATTTTGCGACTCAGTAGCCGGGCTTCTTCAAGTTCATCACGCACTTTATAGAGTTTGACAAAACCTTCGTTGTTGCTGTGCGCCTTGAGTTGGCCGCCTTCTTCTGATTTGTTTTTCCAGTCAAGTTTAAGTGCGGTTTCGATTATGCTGCGGGCAGATCTATAGTTTATTTCGAGGGGAAAAACTCTGGCATCGTATTTCTTTTTAAATGGCCCGCTGGCGGTCATCATGCCGGGATCTGCGCCTCTGAAACGATAGATGCTTTGTCTTGGGTCGCCTATTACTGCGGTCAGGGCATCGTTATTGTCGCCATTAAGCAGCGAAAGCAGTAAAAACTGTGCCGGGTCGGTATCCTGAAATTCATCGACCAGAATCACTTTGAATTTTTTGCGATATGATTCAGCGACTGTATTGTTCTGCAAAACCCTTATGCTCAGGCTTATTAAATCTCTAAAGTCAAGATAGCCCGTCTGGATGCGTTCTTTTTCGTAAAGCCTGAAAAGGTTGAGTAACTCATTGAGTCTGGTTATGACGCGGTTGTTTAAAGAATCGCATTGCCTTATGGCCTCGCTGAAATCATGGGTGCTGACCAGATTCGATTTTAGCAGTGAGATAAAAGTCAGCACTTCCTGTTGAAATCCTCGTTTACTCAATACTTTGCCGAATTCTGCAAAAGCCTCTGGCTGTTGCCTGCTGCAAATACTGTGCATGAGCAGAGCTTCTTTAAACCCTGTAAGCAGTTTAAAATCTGGTTTGAGGCTGACCAGGTGATACTGTTCACGCAGTATGCGGGCGCAGAAAGAGTGAAAAGTCGATATCCAGCATTGATCGAAGCTGTGCGGATAATATTCAAGAACCCGTTCTCTCAGTTCAAGCGCTGCTTTGTCCGAAAAAGTGAGCGCCAGAATTTCTTTCAGTCTTACTTTTTTTTGCAGAAGATCGCCGATCAGCACAGATATTGTTCTTGTTTTTCCTGTGCCGGGGCCTGCAACTATCAACGAGGGGCGATTGAATTTTTTGATGATCGCTGCCTGCTGCTCGTTGAGTTTTTTCAGATCTTCTATGAGACTATTTGTTTTCATAACGCTTCCCAGTTTACTCTATAAAGCATTGCAAGCGCAATTTTAATGCTTTTCGGCTCCCGAAGGTGTTTGTCGTTGAAAAAGGTTGGGTTGTGGATTAGACTGCTCTGGTTATAAGCACGTTTACGAAAGTGAGAACAAATAGATGGCCGCCAGAAAATCAGAAGAACAGATTGTAAGAATTTTGCGGGAGCTTTCGGATATTTATTCGCCGACCGGCTTTACTGCCAGAGCACTCGAATATATCGCAAAAACAGCGAAAAATGCAGGTCTAAAATGTCGCTATACAAATAAAGGAGCGCTTATCGTCGGCAACCACGCGAAACCGGAAATTGCCGTAGCCGGCCATGTAGACACTCTTGGACTCATGGTGAAAGAAATTCGTTCTGACGGCAACCTCGGTTTTACAAAGCTTGGTGGCCCTGTTTTGCAGGCATTTGAAGGAAAAACCGTCAGGATATTTTCCGAAAAAGGAAAGATTTTTTCAGGCAGCCTGATTTTAAATAACCCGGCTGCTCATGTTAATAACAAGGCCTCTGAAGACTGTAGAACCGAGCAGAGTATGCATATTCGACTGGATGCAGAAGTGAAAAGTGCCGCGGATACAGAAAAACTCGGGATACAGATTGGTGATTTTATCGCTTTTGATGCAGGCTTTGAATTCACTGACAGCGGTTTTGTGAAAAGTCATTTTCTGGATGATAAGGCTGGTTGCGCTGCTATGATTGATGCTTTTTTAAGCCTCGGCAGCAAAGCTCTTGAGAAGATTCCGGTGATGTTTTTTTTCTCTAACTATGAAGAAGTGGGGCATGGTGCCTGTGCAGGGATTGCAGATTCTGTTAAAGAGTTGCTCGTGGTAGATATGGGGGTTGTTGGTCACGGCGTTTCGGGCAGTGAGCAGGCTGTTTCTATCTGCGCCAAGGATTCGAGTGGCCCATATGATTATGATTTGCGACTCAGGCTCACACAACTGGCGCGCAAGAACAAACTGCCGTTTAAGCTGGATGTGTTTCCTTTTTACGGATCAGATGGATCTGCAGCCCTCAGGGCTGGTCATGACCTCAGGGTTGGACTTATCGGGCCCGGCGTATCTGCGTCGCACGGAAATGAAAGGACGCACATGAAGGGGCTCAAGGCAACGAGAGATCTGGTTGTTGCTTACCTGAAGAGTGTTTAGCGCTCGACCCTGATCTCTATTTCTTCGGCCGCTTCGCTCTCGGTGATCGCGCATATTCTGTGGGTGCCGGGAGCGAGTGGCCAGTATGCTTCGTATGGCGGTGGTGTGCGAATAAATTCTTTACCGTTTACGAGCCATATCACCTCGCTTACAGGCACCGCTGGAATCGCACGCAGCAGTGCGTAATTTTCGTGGCTTGAAGACATGATGTAGCAGTCGCCGTTGTGCGGCGATACTATTTTAACGCTGTCCCATGTGCCGCTTTGTTGCAATGGTGCGATAACTATCGGGCCACTGGCCTTCTGTATAGCAACTTTTGGCATCTCAATGCCGATAAGGCAATACGGGTCGGTAACTTCAAGGTGATGTGACAATCTAAAAGGATCGGCGTCGAGATGTTTTTTTCGGCTTCGTATCCAGCTTGCATAATCTGCGGGTAGTTCATGAGAGTCACTATTGCCAACGTGAAAATTGCAGATGCCGGGCATATTGGCTGTGTCCGGAAAAAAATCATATCCAACCATCTGGCAATGCTGCCCGGGAAATTGCCCTGAAATGGAGCAGACGGCTTTTTTGTGTATACCGGCCGGTATAGCGAGTTTTTTCTCAGAACCGACTTCTTCAAGAAAATCGATCAGGTTTTTGTATATTGGCCCGCAGGCAGTAGCACCAGAAAGCGCCCGGGTCGGTGCGCCAGAAAAATTTCCGACCCAGATTCCGATTATAAAATCAGGATTTACGGCTATCAGCCAGGCGTCTCTGTAATCTGTGCTTGTGCCGGTTTTGATTGCTACAGGTCTTTTGGATTTGTAAAAAGCAGGGTTGCCGAATGTAAACAGCCTGGCGGCAGGGTCAGAGAGAATGTCGTAAATTAAGAACGCTGCTTTTGGCGATATGACCGGCTTGTTCAGCTGTGTCTGATCGGTAAAAAATTTAACCGTTTTGAGAATGCCGGCATTGCAAAAAACGCCGTAGGCTTCTATCAAATCCAGCATTCTTACTTCAGGGTTGCCGATGGCCAACCCCAGCCCGAAGAAATCAGCAGCGCCCGGTTTGTCTTTGAGTAGTTTCAGGTCTACCAGAAGTTTGTAGAAATTTTTTATGCCTGTCAGATTCAGCATTTTTACTGCCGAAATATTCAGGCTATTGCCAAGAGCTGCCCTGATGCTGACTGGACCGTAAGATCTGCGGTCAGCGTTGAATGGGATATATTCACCCTGCGGAGTTTTAAAGGTCTGCATGGTGTCAGGTATCACAAATGATGGAAAATAGCCATTCTCTATGGCCAGTGCATAAAGAAACGGTTTTAAAATGGAACCTCCTGAACGCCTGGCGATGCAGGCATTATTGAAACCGCCGGCAATTGGCCCATATTGGGCTGAGCCGGTCATGGCAAGAATTTCGAGATTGTTGGCGTCTGCAATTATCGCGCCGGCCTGATTCGCACCGCTTTTCATCAGCCTGGGCATGTGTGAAGAAATAGTGGAATGCAAAAAATTCTGGGTGTCGAGATCTATGGTTGTTTTTACTGTGCCTTTGGGCTCTTGATAGAGGTTTACAGCCAGTTCGCAGAAGTGCGGAGCATTGAATGGCCGGTGACGTTTGTGGGTCGGAATAGTGGTTGAGATGGCGTTTTCGAATTCTTTTGCCGTGCATTTGCCGGCCTTGAGCATTTCGTTAAGAAGCCAGTTACGTCGTTTAAGCAGACGAATATTGCCCGCTTTTGTGAATGGATCAAAGCGGCCTGGCGCCTGAATCGCAGCAGCCAGAGTTGCGCTCTCGGCAAGGTTGAGCATTTCGGGGCTTTTCCCA